>CAZHBL010000285.1:0-7058 GCA_964530105.1 uncultured Pirellulales bacterium
GCTCCCCGATCCTTGAAGAAAGCAGCATGGCCGCAGCTGATTTGGCAACTAAGCGCTCTACCTTGTTGGCATCATCTCCCTTCTGAGTGCAATGCTTGGCCAGTTCCACCAATTCATCCTGGCTGTAGGGCATAGGTGATCCACTCAGTGCCGCCTTGAGGATCCGCTGAGTGATCATATCCGGGAACCGGCGGTTGGGAGCTGTTGAGTGGGTGTAATCTTTGACGGCAAGACCAAAGTGACCGGGTGCCGCCTCATCAGGGAATTCGACGACATATTCACCGGGTCCGAGCAATTTGATAACGCTGAGAGAAAGATCAGGAAAGCGGAGAGGGTCAGCGGCTTTTGCCGATACGAGGAAGTGCTCCAGGGCCTTTGAGTCGGGCTCCCTGGGCAGCGTTGAGCCCCGCTCTGCGGCAAGCTCAATGATCCGGTCCCAGCGCTTGGGTATGCGGACTATGCGCCGCAGCGACGTAAACTTTTTGGACGCGAGGTATCGTGCAGTAACGCCGTTGGCAGCGATCATGAAGTCCTCGATAATTTCTTTGGCCCTATTCTTTTTTTCGGCTTCCAGGTCCTTGATCTCATCTCCGTCAAAGACCGGACGTGCTTCTATTGTTTCGATGTCAAGCGCACCGCGCAGGTGCCGGAGCGCTTTCAGTTTCTGGGCCACGCGGTCCTGAAGTCGAAGGTTCTCGTCGAGACCTTTGATCGTGTCGATTCCTTGCGGCATCGGGCCATTGCCACCGAGCCAGGCGGCAACGCTGTTGTAGGCAAGCTTTGCACGATTACGGACTATCGCTCCATAGATGTCCGAACTCTGAAGCGATCCATCCCCGGCGAGAACCATTTCAATGATGATGGCAAGGCGGTCTGATTCGAAGTTGAGAGAGGTAATATCCGTCGAGAGTTTCTCGGGCAGCATCGGAAAGGTCTCAGCAACAGTATAGACCGAGGTGGTGTTTTGGCGCGCATGATCGTCAAGTACCGATTGCTTCTTGACGACAGCGTCAACGTCGGCAATGGCAACCAGGATCTTTGCGCCCCCGTTGGGCATGGCTTCGGCAACAGTAAGCTGGTCCAGATCACGCGAATCATCATTATCGATGGAGCACCAGAGAAGGTTCCTGAGATCGCGCGTCGATTCCTCTGTTTGCGTTGCTGGCCCGCCGATTCCGTCAAGCTCGGAGATCGCCTGAGAAGAAAAATCCGGAAAAAATCCTCTTTCCATCATCACTCGACGTGCAATTTTTTTTAATCGAGAGCGGTGTTGCCTGTCGTCTGTCTTCGCCATATTATAACCTTCCTGGAATACCATATTGTGATTTCTTACTCAACGAATGCATTCTCCTTGCCACTGCCATCATTCTCTTCTGATCGCGGGATAGGCAGATGGCTTAACTGATGGCGAGAATGTGCCATTCTTTAAATGCTTTGTGAAAGGCTGAGCCAAGATAACCATCTGTACGGAACGCAACTCGTTGCTCCGGCACGGATGGACCAGGCACCTCTGTATAATAGGCCGTGACAAGTTTTGACACGTTGACCAAAATTGCTGGTGCGGCAAGTTTTCCTTCAAAAGGGTTTACTTCCATCGTTCTCTCTTTAATCACTCTGATGACTTTTTTGTTAAGGTTTCCATCAGCTTGTCGAATGGCTCGTTGAATTTCTTGATGCCCTCGTCTTCAAGCTGCCCGGTCACCTTGTCGATGTTGATCCCGAGTTCAGACAATTGTGCCATTATCCAGTTGGCTCCCTTGACATCTTGTTCGATGCGTGATTTCGGATCGCCGTGATCACGGTAGGCGTCGATGGTTTCGAGCGGGACCGTGTTTACAGTTTCCGGGCCGATCAGCGATTCGATGTATTTTACGTCGCTGTAGTCAGGGTTCTTGGTACTTGTGCTGGCCCAGAGCAGCCGCTGTACATGAGCACCCTTGTCAGCCAGCTTCTTAAATCTATTACTTCCGAAAATCTCCTTGTAGATTTGATAAGCTGCCTTAGCACTCGAGATGGCCACTTGCCCATGCACCTTCTTCGCAATTTCTGTCTTCTTGTCGCCTGAATCGAATAATTTCTCCACCAGCGGGTCCACCAGAGTATCAATACGGCTCAAAAAGAAACTTGCCACCGAGGCCACATGCTCCACAGGCTTTCCTTGGACTACCCGTGCTTCGAGACCTGCAATGTAGGCTTCCGCCACCTGTCGATAACGAGGCAGCCCAAAGAGCAGCGTCACGTTGACATTGATTCCTTCGCTGATAAGTTGCCGGATAGCAGGCAGACCATCGGACGTCGCCGGGACTTTAATGAAAACATTGGGTCTGTTCAATGTAGTCCACAATCGGCGTGCTTCCTCAATTGTACCTTTGGTGTCATACGCCAGATGAGGATTGACCTCCAGGCTGACATATCCGTCCTTTCCATCAGTCTTCTCATACACAGACCTGAACTCGTCAGCAGCGTTCTGTACGTCGCGCTGGCTGAGAGCTTCATAGATTGTTTTAACATCTTTTGTCTTGAGGGCCATGTCATGAATGTCTCGGTCGTAAATATTGCTTTCCGCTATTGCCTTCTCGAAGATGGATGGGTTAGAGGTCATCCCTCGCAGTCCATCCTCCTCGATCAAACGTCGAAGCTCTCCGCTTGCGATCAGATCGCGTCTGATGTAATCAAGCCAAATTGACTGACTGAGCGTTTCCAATTTTTTCAAAGAATTATCTTTCATGATTTTATCTCATTAAATTCCAGTACCGCAATTTTCATCAGGCGGTGCCGGAAAAAAACCTCATGTCTTAAGGAATGCCAGCAAGTCGGCATTGAGCTGGTCTTTGTGCGTGTACGCAATACCATGTGGTGCACCTGCGTATATCTTCAGGGTTGCTTTCCTGACAAGCTTCGATGAACGAAGAGCCGCGGCACCGATCGGCACAATCTGGTCGTCGTCTCCGTGAATAATCAGCGTCGGTACGTCGAATTTTTTGAGGTCTTCGGTGAAATCCGTTTCGGAGAACGCCTTGATGCAGTCGAAGGTGTTCTTGTGACCAGCCTGCATCCCCTGGAGCCAGAACGAGTCTATCATACCCTGCGAGACCTTGGCGCCAGACCTGTTGGCCCCGAAGAACGGGCCTCCGGCGAGGTCTTTGTAGAACTGCGAGCGATCGGCAACGGAACCAAGGCGAATCTTGTCGAACACCTCAATCGGCAAGCCGTCGGGATTGGCAGCCGTTTTCAACATCAGCGGCGGGACGGCAGAGAGCAGCGAGGCCTTGGCCAGACGTTTCGTGCCGTGGCGGCCGATATAGCGGGCAACTTCGCCGCCGCCTGCGGAGAAGCCGATTAGGACGGCATTCTTCAGATCGAGCGTTTCGATGAACTCCGAGAGGTCGTCGGCATAGGTGTCCATATTGTTGTCGCTCCAGGGTTGGCTCGACCGGCCATGGCCGCGACGGTCATGGGCAATGCAACGATAGCCGTTAGATGCAAGGAACAACATCTGAGCTTCCCAGCTATCAGCACTGAGCGGCCAGCCGTGGCTGAAAACAACAGGCTGTCCTGTGCCCCAGTCCTTGTAATAAATCTGAGTGCCGTCCTTCAATGTAATCGTGCTCATTGTTTGTCTCCTTTTTTAATTTGCGAGGGTCACAAACGACAAAGTTTGAGACTGTTCAGGCAGCCATCAACCAAGATTCTCTGCCGCGAAATCCCAATTAATCAGTTTATCCAGCACTACGTTGACATAGTCCGCACGTCTGTTCTGATAATCCAGGTAGTAAGCGTGTTCCCACACATCGATAGTCAATAGCGGCTTCATCCCTTTAGTCAAAGGTAAATCCGCGTTGGCTGTCTTGACAACCTTAAGCTTGTTGCCATCCATCACCAGCCATGCCCAGCCGCTGCCGAACTGAGTCGTTGCCGCAGTCATCAGTTCTTTCTTGCATACATCAAGGGAACCGAAAGAAGCCTCGATTTCTTTCTTCAGCACTGAAGCAGGTTCCCCGCCGCCCTTTGGTTTAAGACTGTGCCAATAAAATGCGTGGTTCCACGCTTGTGCTGCGTTATTGAAGATTGCGGTCTTGTCCGCCTTGCCGGCGGTCGCAGCGATGATTTTCTCCAGCGGCATATCGGCAAACTCTGTTCCTTCCACCAGCTTGTTGAGGTTATCGACATATCCCTTGTGATGCTTGCCATAGTGGAAGCTGATTGTTTTTGCGGAGATTATTGGTTCCAGTGCATTGTCTGCGTAGAGCAGGACCGGCAGAATATGTGGTACTGCAGTTTGTATTGTTTCATTTCTCATAATTTTGTCTCCTTTTAATAATGTTGAACTTTAATCACTCGCTCAAAGCCAAAAGCGTATGGAATGTGCGAGTTAGCTATTCAGGAGCCGAAACAATATTCGCTACTGAATCCTGACCGCATGTTCCAATTCCAAAGCTTGATTAATCGTTCGTTATTTTGCCTCTTTATGTTCCAGTGCCGCAACTTTCGCCAAGCGGCGTTGGAATCGCTCGGCGCCGCTGAATTTAGCCTGAAGAAATGTTTTTACGAGTTCCAATGCAAACGCATGGCCAACCACGAGGCTGCCAAGGCATATCATGTTCATGTCGTCGTCCTCAACCCCCTGATGAGCCGAAAAAATTTCATGAATTAAGCTTGCACGTACACCTGCCACTTTGTTGGCAACAACGCAAGCACCCACTCCACTGCCGCAGATGGCTATGCCACGATCCACATCCACACCAGCGACTGCACAGGCCATGGATATAACAAAATCCGGATAATCGTCATCCGGCCTCGGCTGGCGGTTACCAAATTCGGTCACTTTGTAGCCGGCCCCGCGCAACCTCTCGACGAGGTATTCCTTCAACTCAAACCCTCCATGGTCGGCTGCAACTCCGATGTGTTTTGGTATCCCTGCCAATATTGTCAGGGTATCAGACATTAGTCTTCCCTTCCAACAAGGTCATCTCTCGTTCGCAAACGTTCCCCACAGTGAATCCGTTCTCGCGCATCGCAACCGATCCGGGAACTGAATCGCCAAACGGAATGGCTCCGTCGTGCGAGGCCAAGCTGTTCAAAATTACGCCTATTCCGTATCCTTCTGAGGTGAGGTACAATCCCTAAACTTTAACAGGCTCTGTGTGATGCACATCGGATTCAATGGCTTCTGTGTCTTCGATGATTTTCTTGGCATTGACCACCTCATCGGCTGTACCATGTGCAACTATAACATATTTGCCTGCTTTGATCGCTGTCTCATATCTCACCACACTATCTTTAGGGATGCCTATGCTGTAAAGGCCGGCACCTAAGGCGCTGAGGCCTCCAACAACTACAGCACCTTCCAGTGCTCCAACCAACCAGGCCACCAGCGGGCCTGCAACCAAAATCGGCCCAAATCCGGGAATCATAAAGAATGCCGATCCAAATAATAAACCCCAGATACCTCCCCAGAAAGCGCCAAGCTTGCCCCAATGCATCATCCGGTCGCCTGTATTGTAGTACCCGACTACAGACTCGTCAGAGTGATAATCCTTACCCACAATAGAAAGCTTCTTCATGGCAAACCCTGCTTTTTGCAGTTCTTTGATACCAGCCTCAGCTTCTATATGTGTGTTATACACTGCAACCATTGCGTTTGTCTTTTCAGCCATAATTTGATCTCCTTAAATGTTATTACTGTTTTGATTTTTTGGTTTTCGTATAAATTTTATCTTTGTTTACAATCATATCGCTCTCAATATTGACCCGGTCTCACTTCTTTACTAATAGAATCGGAATTTTGGTATCTTTATGCATCACACCATAGGTAACACTGCCAAGGGTTGCGGCTACCAAAGCGCTTTGTCCGTGGGAACCCATAATAATAAGGTCTGCCTTTGACTTTTCAGCCTCTTTCACAATTTCCTCAACAGGATGTCCTGTTTTTATAACAGCCTTCGATTGAACTTCTTTTTTTTCGCACAGTTTTTTTATTTCTCCGGCATATCTTTCAGCAGCCTCCTTTTGATAATCCTCTATGGACTCAGCCACACCTGGTTGCGATCGCCCAACAGACACTGTCCGACTTACCAGTAATCTCTTATCCATAACGCTTATGACAATTATTGAGGCATGTAACTGCTTTGCCAGGCCGGCCGCATATATACCTGCCTTTCGCGCTGTTTTTGAACCATCTGTTGGTACGAGAATTTTTGAAATCATAAATTATCCCTTTAATAAAAACTTTTTTTACATTCTTCCAAACAATATATCCCACGGTCTTTTCACTTTCTTCTCTGGCGATACAGACCCGCGATTTTCTGGCAAAAAACGCACTACCAGAAAGCATAAAGACGATACCGACATAATCCTACAATCAAAAACATGGCTCCATTTCTCCAAAAATGCACGTCACTAATTTGTACGCTATGATAAACTTCGTCCCCGTCGGATGCTCTATAAATTATGTTTGCATAGCTTAACCAGATTTATCTCTAAAAATTTTAATTTCAGGCATTACAAATCAAACAACTAATTATAACAACATTGATACCTATATAAATCAGTGTAGAGTCTGTTTTTAATGTAAGACAAATTGCCTATCGGCCTGTCGTTGGAATCCCCCACACTACCGATTCGCGCGACACAATTGTCACCGAGTAGTTGATGTGCCACAAGGCTGATGTGGGCAAGCTGGCTAATCCAGCCTGGTCAAAGCCTAACCAGCAGACCAGAACAGAACTTTGCGAATATGGAAGTAACAAAGTATGCGAAGCTAAAGGGATGGCTAATTATCGGCCAGGTTAATATGGAATTACAATTCGAACCTTTTAAAAAATATCCTCGGACTACCTGGGCAACTTCTATTGAAGAAAGTGCTGTCGAGCTTTTGCCGCGATCTGAGGATCAGTCATTTCGTCAACCGTTTCAACGCCAACTATACGTCCACTGAGCCCTTCTCGCTCGAGATGTTTTTTGAGTTCACCTTTCGCCTCACCAGGGCCAAATATCAGAATAAATTCTGCATCACGAATACACGAAATTACCTCATTGTAGTAAGTGTTGAGATGTCC
>CAZHBL010000286.1:0-7045 GCA_964530105.1 uncultured Pirellulales bacterium
CAGGCCGGCCTGATTCAGTAATATTTTTAACATTTTTAGCAGGTATATAAACCGTTGCAGTCGTATTGGCGGGGATAGTCACATTCAGCTTGAACATGCCGTTTTCGAGCCGCCAGTCACAGACGATTTTGCCGTTAATCGAATTGTAGCTTGCCTTTGCATTGGTAATTCCACCGGGCATGGGGCGGATGATAATTTGCTTATAGCCCGGCCCATCGGTGTCGATCCCGGCGACCGTATTGAACAGCCACCTACCGACCGAGCCGAAGGAATAATGGTTGAACGAATTCATTCCGGGGTCCTGGAAGCCTTTTTCCTCGGTCCAGCCGTCCCATCGCTCCCAGATAGTCGTTGCTCCGTTCTTGATGCTGTAGCCCCAACTGGGGAAGGTGTCGTTTGCGAGCAGACGATATGCGACATCCAGATGGCCCGTCTCAGTCAAAGTCGGCAGTAGATAGCTCAAGCCCACGAATCCCGTTGAAAGATGCCAGTTCTTCGCCTCGACCCTTTCGACGAGGTGATCGGCCGCCTGCTTGCGCTTGTCGGCCGGCAGCAAATCAAAATACAACCCCAGAAGATAACAGGTTTGCGTATCGCCCTTGATTCGGGCATCGCCGGAAACGTAGGCCTCGTTGAAGGCATCCCTGATTTGCCCGAAGAGCTCTTCGTATTCTTTCGCCTCATCATCTCTGCCGAGAGCAGCGGCCATTTTCGAGAGCAGCCTGGTGCTGTAAGCGAAATAAGCCGTAGCGATTACATCTTTGGGTGTGTTGGATGCGATTGAGACCCAATCGCCGTACCCTTTGTTCGGACGAAGCAGGCCCTTACTGTTCGTTTTTAAGTAATCGATCCATTTCTTCATCGATTCGAAGTGTTTTTTGATGACACGCTTATCGCCGTAAACTTCGTAGATTGTCCACGGGCAGATGACACCGGCATCGCCCCAGGCGGCCGTGCCGTCGCCCATCGCGACCTTACGGGGTGCCACGTCGGGGAACGCTCCTTGCGGGCTTTGCGCATCTTCAAGGTCGACCAGCCACTTGGTGAAAAATGCCGAGACATCCATATTATATGTCGCCGTGCGAATGAAAATCTGGGCGTCGCCGGTCCAGCCCAGCCGTTCATCGCGCTGCGGGCAATCGGTCGGAACTTCGATAAAGTTGCTCCGCTGGCCCCAGACTATATTATGGTATAGTTGATTGACCATGGGATTAGAGCACTCGAAAAACCCGACCCGCGGTGTATCCGATTGCACTACAACACCGGTAATCGCGTCGAGCGCCGGTTTGCCCGGATAGCCGGTGACCTCCACGTAACGAAAGCCGTGATAAGTAAAGCGAGGCTCCCATATTTCTTCGCCGGCGCCTTTGAGAATATACGTGTCAGTGCAGCGCGCCGCTCGAAGGTTGGTGGTATAAATTGTCCCGTCGGGATTAAGCATTTCTGCGAATCTCAGCACGATTTTCGTGCCGGCCTGACCACTTGCTTTCAGTCGGACCCAGCCGGCGAAATTCTGGCCCATATCGAAAACGTACACATCCTTCTTCGGTTCGGCGATTTTCTTTGCGTCTATTTGAAGAACCTTTTGAACCGTCACGCCGGGATAGGCCTGAACCTTTGCTTCTATCCGGTCAGTCACGGCCACCGCGTTCCAGCCGGTATCGTCGAACCAGTACTTACACCAGTCATCGATTTGCTTCCGGCCGTCATAGGTCTCGCCCATGAGGAAGTCCGACTCAAAAAGCGGCCCGTAGGCGGCCTTCCATGATTCGTCGGTCGCAACTATCTGCCTTGTGCCGTCGGTGTATTCGATTTCGAGCTGCACCAGCAGCCGCGGCTCGCTGCCGTAATGCTCTCTCTTTTTGCCGAAGCCGATATAGCCGGCATACCATCCGTCGGCAAGAATGGCTCCGACGGTATTGCCGCTTTGAGTAAGTAAATCAGTCACTTCATAAGTCTGGTAATACACCCGTTTGGTATAGTCGGTCCAGCCGGGAGTGAAATAGTCTTTGCCCACACGCTTGCCGTTGATGTGCAGTTCATAGAGCCCCAGGGCCGAGGCATAAACTACGGCGCGTTTGACAGGTTTGTTGACGACAAAGCTTTTACGCAGGTACGGCGGCGGGGGCAAAACCAGCCCTTCCTGTGAGGGCTGTCCCCATGGACTGTCGCCCATCTGAGCAATCTCTTTCGCATTTGACCAGGTACTGTCATCGAAACCAGACCTCTGCCAATCGTCCTGCTTGACGTTGGATGCCTTCCATGAGCCGTCAATCGAAACGACCATGTTCTCTTCCGACTCGAACTCCACCAGCAGCTTACCGGTAAGTCCCGCCGGATTGGCGGCGTCGCCCTGATTGGCGACGGCAATCGCCAGCGTATTGGCCCCGGCGGTAAGCTTGCCGGTGACATCGAGAATCTGAACCGACTGCCAGCCGCCGGCCTGTCCCGCCTCTTCGCCGTTTACGAAAAGCGTCGCCTGGTTATCCGCCAGCATCGCGAAACGCGCCCGCTTTATACTTTTATCGGATGCGATCTCGAAACTATTTCTGAAAAACCGTGTGCTGATAGGAGCGCTCTTTCTTGGGTCGCCTTCGTCAAACCATATCCATTTGCCACCCTTGAGACTGAGCTGATCGGATGCCAGCTCCTGCCCATAAATTGCGGGCGGCTGTGCATCGTAACCGATCCATTTGGCTTGCCAGTCGTCGGATTCGAGCAGACCGGCGGTCCACATCGCCGGCTCGCTCCAGGCCGATACGCGCCCGCTTCCGTCCCAGACGCGGACCTTCCAATAGCAGCGCATTCGCGACTTCAAAGTTTTGCCCATGTACACAACCTGATTGCTCCGGTCGGATTTGACTTTGCCGCTGTTCCACAAATCTCCTTTGTCCCGCTCCAGTAATTCGTCGTCAGAGGCAACCAAAACCTGGTAGGCGCTCTGCATTTCGGATCTCCGCCCGGATTTTAGAATCCAGCTAAGCCGGGGCTTGATTATGTCAATACCCATTGGATTGACAAGGTACTCGCAGCGCAGATTCACGGCGGTGGTGCCTTTAGTTTGAGCTTTGCCGCTTTTGCGCATTGCCCCTTCGTCCGTGCATCCCGGGCTCGACAGTAATAAAAATGCAATCACAATCGCCGATATTAATTTGATCCTGTTCATATCATTTCCTTTCTTAAATACGCATCCTCGCCTTATTTTATCACTGTGCATGTTTGCCTTTTCACAAACACCACAGTGCAGCAGCACGATTTGACCGGTCAGTTGCTTGCGTTCGAGCCGCCGTAGATAAAACGCAACTGGCCTATGTTGGGTACAATACCAAATGGAAATTCTGCAAACGGCTTGAATCCGCTGGGCCAATAAACAAACAACGCCTTGCCAACCAGGTAATCGCGAGGCACGGTCCCCATACGATAATCGGGTAATCCCTTATTCGCCACACCGACCCTGTCCCACCACCTGCCATCCTCACTGTTGGGACTGTTGTCACCCAGGACAAAAAACTGGTCTTCCTTAAGGAAAAAGGGATCATTCTCTTTGGCTCTGAGGGAAGAGGGCGGTTCGGTGTAATGAATGTCCCTGAAAATCGCTATGTGCGAAAGTATTAGTTTACCCGAGCCGAAGATTTCTACTCGCGGCTCGATGTCTTGTCGAATCGGGCCGGCGTCTTCAATGTCACGGCCCAAATCGAAGGTCAGTTTGTTGTTGCCGAACTGAAATATTAATTGATGGTCAACGTTCGCGAATTTGATTAAATTGAATTCGTTGATCGTCGACGGTTCGATTGACTTTCGAGCTAATTCTTCGCTCTCTTTGTCTTTCTTATCCCTGCTGATAACCATTTCACCTGCCAAATCGACCCACGCTTTGTAGTTGGTTTCATATTTGCTCAGAGCGATGCCGATACGTCCCTGCGAGTCGGCCGCCCGGCAGTCAAAACGCACCATCAAGTCGCTGCATATCGGCATAGAGTTGTATGAATCAATATGGTCGTACGCATAGGTAGCCTTGAAGTCGTTACCGATTGAAGTGTCATAAACCATCGAATTGATTTGGTCAGGGCTGTCCAAACTAAATATGACTGGACTGTTGCTGTTTGTCGTGCCCCATTTTGAATCCCGGACATTTTTGAACGGCTGCTGCCATGTGTGACCGTTAAAAAAACCTTCTCTGGGTGCAACCGGCTGATAGTCGTTATCGTAAACCGGCATCCACTGCTCGTTCTGAACCTTGGCTGGTTTTCGGCTGATTTGACCGTCGATATAGATATCACCGTCGATTATCTGCACACTCTCGCCCGGAAGGCCGACTAATCGCTTGATGTAATTGATTGTCGGCTCGGGCGGATTCTTGAATACTATTACATCCCATCGTTTGGGCTCAAGGAACTGATAGATACATTTTAGAACGAGGATGCGGTCGCCGTTCGCTACCGGCATCTCTGCTCTGGTCCGATCGAAATGACCGCAACTGGGGCAGCGAGTTACGGGCAGCCGGGCGTTGCCGGCCGGAACGGTATCTTCGGGCAACCTGCGGCCTTTACTGTCAAAATATTGGGACGGCACGAAACCATAGTCGTATTCGTATCCGCATTGCCGGCAGCGTAAACGAAAATGGGCACCTTTTAGAGTATCGGCCATACTACCGGTCGGAATGCGAAACGCCTCCATGACAAACGCACGGAAGACGAAAGCCAATATGAAAGCGGTTATCAGCCATTCAAAGGTGTTTGCTATTTCAGCAGCCCTGTCTTTACTTTTATGAGTTTTCTTTTCTAAACTGCTTTTACCGCTCTTATCTTGAGACATATACGCCAATCCTGCTCTAAGGTAAACTCTGCATCTTTTTATATCAGAGTAAATATTTTAAAACCAAAAATATTGATTATGCCGATAAATCTTCTGCCGGTCAATAAACTAATTTGCTTTGCGGGTATTTTTGCATAAGATTTTGTTAATCATAACCTTATAATTAATCGTTTCAAAGAGAGGTTTTCCCGCCTATACGGCGTTTTATCCGGGGTTGTTGCCGGATATTTCTGTACATGAGCCTCTTTGATATTTGAAGCAATGTAACTGTTCTCGGATTTTCCATGGTCCGTGAAATGGTATCCAAAAAAATTTTGGAATCTGAAGAATTTTATGTGAAATTTGCTTGCCGTATAGAAGTCTTTGTTGTATAGTGAGTTGTGAAGTTTAGGAATTTGTATTTTGTCGGTTAGTCTTGCGGTCGGCAAAAGCAATTCTTGCTCTGGAAAGCAACGCTCAAGCGGCCGCAGTCAAAGCGTCAAAATGCGTAGAGGCGTGTGATGAGCTGTTGGATGATTAAAGAAAACCAGTTTATTATGCAGCGGCTTTTAAATGTAAACAGAATCCAGTTTCCTAATTGCTCTTTCCTGAAATGAGGTAGTCTATGGCGACAATTACAAAGAAGGAACTTATTGACCGAATTGCGGAGCGGACACAAGCAAAAAGAGTAACAGTAAAGTGCATAATTCAGGCTTTCCTTGATGAGGTAACAAGGGAACTGTGTAAGGATAACCGTTTGGAATTCCGCGATTTTGGTGTTTTTGAAACCAGGACCAGAGCGGCAAGGGTTGCACAGAATCCGAAAACTCTTGAGCGCGTCGAGGTTTCTGAGAAACGAACGGTTAAGTTTAAGATGGGCCGGCTGATGAAGGAAAATCTTTGCGTTCCTGTCGTTGAATCAGCCAAAGCGAAATAAGTGTACTGATTGAAGAGCCATCGCCCGCAACAAAACGCAGCCGGTTCCAACGATGAACGGTCAGCTATGAATTGTGCTGCGAGCAGTGAATAGTCGGTTTTAGTTAGCATAAGGAGCGTTTTATGTTAGAGGGAAAAGTTAAGTGGTTTAACCCGCGGAAGGGTTATGGATTTATCGCTACCACTGATGGCCGTGATATTTTCGTCCACTACTCAAGTATTTCAGGTGATGGATATAAAACTCTTGTTGAAGGCGATCCGGTTACCTTCGAAATTGTCGAGGGCGACAAGGGGCTGAGAGCTGAGAATGTAGTTGCCAAATCAGCCTCGGAAAACGAAGAAAAGTCGTAAGGCTTCTTTATAATCTCGGGCCCGAGGGGAGGTTACAAAACAAAACTTGTTTTTCATTCCCTAAACTGCCTGATTTAGTACCAAACGACAATAGGTCTCTTCAGTCGTCTTACTTTGCCCGAATCCTTGGAGCAAAGGTTATAGAGTTCTCCATATCACCATCGAGATATACGAAGATTTATAAAACATAAGATATATGAGCTATGATTGCTGGAGAATATCAATCAGGTCTGGACTGTAACGTCCTTGTGCTAAACAAGCATTATATGCCGATACGCATAGTCGGCGCCAGACGGGCGTTTTCGCTGCTGTTCCGCGACCTCGCCGAGGTCGTCTCTCTCGAAGGGAGTCGATATTCCAACTACGATTTCCATAGCTGGTGCGAGGTAAGCCAGTTCCGGCGTAATTTCGAGCCGAATGGGCACGATTGGGTCTCGACCGTGAATTTTTATATTGCCGTGCCGCGAATAATCCGGCTGCTTTTTTACGACCGGCTGCCCCGGAACGAGGTCAAATTCAACCGCCGGAACATCTTCGCACGCGACAAAAACCACTGCCAGTATTGCGGCAAGCGTTTCCCGACCAGTGAATTATCTCTCGACCACATAATCCCCCGGAGTATGGGCGGCAAAGCAACCTGGGAGAACATCGTATGTGCCTGTGCCGCCTGCAACGTCAAAAAAGGCAGCCACACCTTAAAACAAGCCGGCATGACCCTCATAAAAAAGCCCATCAAGCCCCTGCACAATCCCCTCGTCCACGTCCATCTCGGCTACCAGCGATATAAAAGCTGGAAACAATTCCTCGACCACGCCTACTGGTCCGTTGAGTTGAAATAATGCCCAATTTCACAGGTATTTCAATCTTTTTTGGCTATTCTGCGTTGTTATGACGAGTGCCTTAAAAAAAATGTAACATCTCACCGAAGTGCCACAAAATAATTTGCGACTTTCGTAAATGTTAA
>CAZHBL010000287.1:0-7029 GCA_964530105.1 uncultured Pirellulales bacterium
TCTTATCCCGGCGTCCTTTGAGGGCCTCGGCATCTCTTACTACTTCGCCCTTAGTGCAGGCATCGATGTAATTAATGCCGATATCGATGGCGCGGCTTACGATTTCATTGCGCTGCTTTTGATTGCTACTTGAGTGACCGCCAAGGCAGACGGCTGAAACCATCAGGTTCGTTTTGCCTTGCCGGCGGTATTCCATGTTTGGATTATAATTGAGAATTTTGGAGGTGTTGTCAGCCGCACCGGCGGCGGTTTTGGCGCCGAGGCCCACAGCCACACCTGCAGCAACCATTGCACCGTCACGCATAAACTTCCGCCTGGTTACTTTTTTATCTTCCATCAAATATCTCCTTTCGATATGATTCAGACCTTATTCGGTCAAATCTTCATTATCATTTTTCGGGTTTCGGTAACGGGCGATTACTTTGCAACTTGAACAGAGCCAGAACCTCCTCATCCGAAAGGACACGGTCATAGATGCGCACATCGTCGATAAGGCCTTCGAATCCCCGGCCTATCCTGACATCCAGGTCGCTACCCGTATCGATCGGCCAAAGATCCAGAAGGCCAATATCGTGTATCTCAGCTATAGCTCCGTCCTTATAGAGCACGACATCATCATATAGATTCGGCAACTCAGCTTCTTTGACCACTACCGCCACGTGATGCCATTTATCATCATCGACCGGGTCCTTCATATAATAATACCCGCCGTTGGGTGTGATGCCGATGCGTCCCCTGATAAAACAAAATCTAAACATCTTGCCGAAATCGTCTGCTCCCCAGGAAATGATTTCTCCGCCGTCGTTTTCGGTTTTGAGCCATGCCGCTACGGTTCGCGGTCGTGTGCCGGTAACGCCCTTGTATTTGGTTATCTCGACGCATCCGTTGTCGCCGAATTTCAGCGCCTTGCCTGTCCGGCCCGGGGCCGAATCTTTATCAAACGATAATTCTCCCTTTGGCTCGCCGTTTCGGCCATGTTTGGATGAGTCCGCAGCAATCTTTCCTGATGTCTCGTCAAACTTCCACCACCCGGCAAGATTAGGATCGTTATCGAGTGTCTTTGGATTGTTTTTGTCCACGCCGGCGGCTTTTGCCCCGGAGCCGACTGTAAAGCTAATAACAAAGCCTGCAAAAAACACAACAGCAAGCAATAAATGTTGCTTATTCTTATACATGACATATCTCCAAATCAGAGCTTAATTACATGTAAGATATCATATTGACTGTTAAAACACAATTCTCAAAATAATCATTCTTCCGGCATATTAAAGTTTAGCGACGGAAGCTTTGATTTCTTCAAAATTCCCTAATGCAAGGTGCCTGCCGTAATTGCGCATGGCACTGCCAATATTACGCCAGGCCGTCCATAGATTATCTTTGCCTTTCGGCGCCGAGAGCTGTTTGGCGACAAGAGCCGCTTCCGAATCGATAAAACGTTCGAGTGTCTTATAATCCCACGCGGGCATTTTTTCCGCAAGCACGGCAAGACGTGAGACGATTGTCCCGGTCAGTAATCGTCCATCTTCTGCTGAAGCTTCTGTTTTCGGATCGCGTCCGCCTACGCCCTGGTGCGGCGGCTCACCAAGCCGCGACAGGTCAACCGTATCAGGATACAGATGCATCATAAGCGAGGTCTCTCCTCATGCCGCATGGTCGCCGGTATAGTCAACATCCAGTGCAAGCAGATATTCAGGTGTGCCGAGCACGGGAATCGCCAAGGCACGGCTCATGCGAACCGCTGTTTCACGGACGACTATCTGCTGAGCAGCACCGTAATGGCCTGTCAGCATAATGATGGCACGAAATCCATCGCGGGCCATCTCCCGGCAGAGCTGCTCCAGCCACGGCCTCAGAAGTTTGGAGAAAATATTATTCTCCGGATCCATTATGAACGTATGCGGCTGAGTAACACCTCCGACGCCGCCGTAGATAGTCGGCGCGACCAGGCCGCCGCCTTTTTGCGCCGCCCGGACGCACAAGGCGTGGGCTTTCAACGCATCGACGCCGACAACGTTATGCACTCCGTGCCATTCGATCGTGCCGAGCGGCTGGAAAATAGTCGGGCATGAAGCTTGCGCTTCTTCGAACTCTTTGGGGCGGAGATATTCGAGCCGGACTTCACGTTGAGCCGGCGTGCCGCCTTCTTTTTTCTCCTGCCCCTCCAAACGAGTGCCAAGCAGCGCAGCAGCCGCGGCGGTACCTAAAAATTCTCGCCGTCTCAGATTTTGGTACATGTCGAATCCCCTTTCTTTTTATCACCCGGCAGCCCGCGGCTCCGTTTACATCTTCTACTTCACTATTTCTTTCAGACGATCCCACTCATCAAGATATTTTTTCAGATGCACTTTGCCGTTTTCGATTTCAGACAGAATCAGCTCCCTGACCAACTGCTGCTCGACTTCATACTCGGCGCTTGTAAAGTGCCCGCCGAAATGCGCCACCCTCAACCACACTAAGTACGTGGTTAGAGCGTCAAATTCATTGTACGCAACGATCTCATCCAGTTTGCCGTCCAGCCACAGAAACGCGACCTCTTCTCCGTTAACATCCAATTTACCAGGTATGCCCGACAGCGTGGCGATTTCATTCAATGACGGCGTAGCTTTGCCCCAGCCTCCAACGATATCTTTTATATCAACGCTCGCTTCACTGTTACGACTATCGAAATAGTCATCTCCCTCCCACGGCTTGTTCGGACGATGGCAGAACTCCCGGGCCTGAATACCCAGGATGACGGCCCTTTGTATAAATGCCTTCAGGTCCGCCGAAGCGGAGTTAAAACCGACCAACTGCGGTTTGTATTGCCCGACCTTATCCAAAAACGTGCCGACGACACTTTTTTCCGAGACCTGCCCGGGATCATCCAAATCACGGGGCAGGGACAGCAAATGCAATTTCGCTTTTCTGCCAGACTCGAACCTGTCCACGGCGGCAACGGAAACTATCCGGCAGACAACCGTCTTTAAGTACGGCGTAGGATCTTCTTCCGTGGCTCCTCCTTCTTTCCACATGCGTTTGAAAACATCCAGGTCCGGCGTGTTATCCAGCAGATCATACAAAAGTTTTCCCGCCGCCGGATCAGGTATCCATTCCGCGTCGAATGCCCAAACTCTGTCTTTCACAGTCTTGAACATAATCTTTATCCCTATATTTCAGCCGTGATCAGCGATTCGGTCTTTAACCTTCCGGCAGTAACTCCAGCACTGCGAATACCGGGCAGTGGTCCGAGGCAACTTTCTCATCTATCACCCTTACCTCGGCTACCTTCCATCGGCCCTTCGGTTTGTACATGATGTAGTCGATTTTTCTTGCCGGGTTTACGGCAGGAATTGTCGGCCGCGGATCATCCTGGGCGGCGTAATACCACTGCCCGCCCAGAAGACTGATTAAATCGCTGCCGGGAGCCGCGTTCAGATCGCCCGCCAAAACTATCGGAAGGTCATAATTCTCGTACAACTCCATGATACGCTTTGCCTGCATCATCCTGTTGCTCTGGTCCCGCTGATGGTCCAGGTGCGTACCTATAAAAGCAATTTTCACGCCGCCCGGCAGTTCTATATGAACTTCCAGCGCGGCCCGTGGCTCAGCTTTAGCGCTGTGCGGCAGCGGATTATTTTTCGTTTCGAGGATAGGATAGCGTGAAAGAACAGCTTCTCCATAGCCGCCGCCGTCGTAGTCCATAGCTTTGCCGAACACTCCCTCCATGCCGGTGCGCCGACTCAATTCGGCTGTCAGATCGAGTCCTTTGGCGCGCGCCGTTTTGTTGTCGACTTCCTGGAGCGCGATCAGGTCCGGCTTGAGAGAGTTTATTATCCCGGCAACCGCATCCAGATTCGAACCCCCGTTTGCATCTTCGCCGTGGTAGATATTGTAAGTCAAAACCGCAACCCTTGCCGGCGATCCAGGTTTCGTGCCGGCACACCCCCCAGCACAAACGCCGACAAGCAAGATGATCAGTAAAACTCTAAATACAACCGAGAAAGTTTTCATATTTATCTCATATACAAGAAAATGTCGCCATCATGAAGAAATAACAGTTACGGCAATTGTTCACCAGCCGATAATTTATCATATCCGGTCTGCAACAGAATCATTGATCTTGTATAACAAAACTGGCACCCTCATCTGTTGAAGCTATGTAGGCTCCTATAGGACATAATACCTTACTGTCCTGGTCACAACGTATAATAAGCTTCCACAGCGCCTCCAGGCTCTCTTTTTCGTGTTCGGCTTCCGGAATCATTTTAATCCTTGTTGGGCTTTCAATTAAGATTTGCATATTGTAGTCCCTTTCGACTATAGTCGGGGCGTTTAGCAGAAGATGCCAAACGCCTCGATTTTCATTTCGCTTCCGTTTTCAAACAAAATGCTACGAAAACCACCCGTCTGCTACACCTTTTCCGGCATGGGGCAAACGAACGGTTTTCGGTATTCGCGGTGCAGTACCTTATTTGCCTCCGCGCTATTCGTGAACACTTCCTTATTCGGGTCGAACTGCAAGAGCGGGCCCATCGACATCGGGTACTTGTCCAAATCGACGCCGTTATCTTTGAAATGCTGGATGGTCCGATTCAGTGTCTCGATATTTTCGTCCCGGCTCTTTACCTTTTCCAGCGCGGCTTTGGCCTGGCCGACGGAGACCTTGTTGTTTTCGCCGAGATAGTAGCTGATATTAGCCAGGTGCGCAAGTGCCGCTGAGAGATGTCCCTGGAAAGCGTCGGAGTTGAGGTCTTCGTATTTCCGGCTGCGGACGGCCTGAACGAAATTATCGAAATGATCGCCGCCGCCTTTGAACTCCCTGATCACCCCGCCTTTAAGATCGAATGCGACACAATTAGTGTACTCCTTTTGTACCAGGTAGCCTTCTGTCCCGTAGAAAATCACGCCGATCTTATTGCCCTTGGTGCTGTCGAACATTTTGTTGATCTGCTCGTCCGCCGAGTTATCGACCGAAAGTCCCCGCGTCTCGAAGACCATACACTTATCGCCGTAATCGTAGATGGCGATTTCTGTGTTGGCTGTGTCGCCGGCATCGACGTAATTCGGATCTTTGCGTTCGGCCTGATAGCCTAAGCGTCCGCCGTACGCGATAACGCTGTTCGGATGGCGGTTGATGCCGAGCCCCCAACGGGCGATGTCGGTCTGATGCGGGCCCTGATTGCCTGAGTCTCCGTTGCCATACAGCCGCTGCCAGTGCCAGTCGTAGTGGAACTGCTGACGCGTGAGCTTCGGCGTGGTATAAGGCGCCGGGCCGCTCCAGAGGTTGAAATCGACCTCTTCCGGGATTTTATAATCGCCCAGCGGGCCGATCGATTTACGCCGCTTGTAACACAGCCCCCGCGAGAAGTTGACCTCGCCGATACCACCGTCCGCGAGGAACTTCATGGCGTTCTGGATGGCCGGATTCGAGCGGCACTGCGTTCCTACCTGGCAAATCCTTCCGTATTTCTTCGCCGCGGCCACGAGTGCGGCCCCTTCCGGAATGTCGTGACTTATCGGCTTTTCGATGTACGCATCCTTGCCGGCCTGCATTGCCCATACGCCGCACAGTGCATGCCAGTGGTTAGGAGTCGCCGTCGAAACGATATCGACGGATTTATCGTCGAACACCTCACGCATATCGCTGACCCACCTCGGCCGGCGGCCCGTGCGTTTTTCGATGGAATTGCAGCAGTTCTGGCCGACCTTTTCATCCACATCGACGATGTAAGCAATTTCGCAATCCTTCCTGCTGGAAAAGGCGCTGATGTGACTGCCGCCTCGACCATGGCAGCCAATCACCGCGCAAAGCAGCTTTTCATTAGGACTGCTTTGTGCTCCGGCAACACTGCCGATCATCGGAGCCGAAGATACCGCCGCTGCCGCCGCGGCAAAAATTGAGTCCTGCAAAAACTGCCGGCGAGTTCGATTTGTCATAATAACCTCTCCTAAAAAATTAAAAGCCTTACCGAATATCACAATTATAGACGACTTCATATTTCCAATATTTAACTTCCCGGCTACACCGCCAGGCGATAGAATCTTTTAGGATACTAGAATTTCACCCTTATTGCAACAATATGAACTCGCATTTCAAAGATTCTGTGGATACCCCGCACAAAAACAGACCGGCCATGCAAATACCTTGTCAGTTGATTCTTGATGCACGGAAGGAAAAGCGAATCGGTCACATAGAGCAGCGAAAACGCAGAAAAAAAATCGTCATTCTTGTGAAAACAGGGACACCAAACCGATTGGTAAATTACTGTACGTTCAATACAAAAAACGATAAAATACATTTTTTATGATCGCAGGAGATAATTTGGGTAGTCGAAACATGAGAACGGGAATATGCAGAATGTCTAAAATCAAGCTTAACACATATATTGTTTGTCTTCTTATCTGTGTTCTATCACATCCGGGAATCTGTAGTAACACGAACGCTCTGACCTTCTTCGGATGGTCGGACCAGCACGTCAAAACCGACGGGGACGGCACGCATCTGGTACCGGCGATCGATGCGATGAACAAACTGCCCCAAACGGACTATCCGGCAGACATCGGAGGCAAGGTGGCCGAGCCCAACTTTGTAATCGGTTTAGGCGATATCACGGAGTGGCCGACGATAGCGGCCAGGGACACGTATGAGAAGTTGATTACCGGCCGTTTGAGATATCCCAGCTATGATGTGGCAGGCAATCACGACAGTGGCGGCCTTTCTCCAAGCCCAACAATTCACAACTGGCTGATTAAACGTCACGGTTCTTTGAGTTATACATTCGACAGGAAAGGTGTTCATTTCGTAGTTCTGTATTCAAAGTACGATGAAAGTCTTAACAATCCCGCCCAGCCGATATCTAAAGATGCGCTCAAATATCTTCGTAATTGCCTATCGAAAGTAGCAAAGGAAACTCCCATCGTGGTTGCTACTCATCTATGTTTCGAATCAATTACGAACAGGGATGAGTTCATCGATGCACTCGGAGACGCGAATGTGATACTTGTGCTGGGTGGACACTACCATAAGGCAAGTGTGAACAGCTACAGAGG
>CAZHBL010000288.1:0-7025 GCA_964530105.1 uncultured Pirellulales bacterium
GAGGTGATGTACAACCCGGCAGAGGGAGATGTATTTGATAGCCAGGAGTATGAGTACATTGAGCTTATGAACATAGGAACCGCCCCGCTTCCATTAGCCGGCGTGAAATTTACAGATGGTATTTCTTTCGACCTGCCCGACATAACTTTAGCTGCCGGCGATTATGTCGTGGTCGTGAAAAATCAAGCAGCTTTTGCTTCGCGATACACCGTGCCTGGTAGTGTCCAGGTTTTAGGCCCTTATGACGGATTATTATCCAACAGCGGAGAAAACCTAAAACTGGAAGACTTGACCAACAGCACGATTCTGGAATTCGGTTATAAAGACGGCTGGTACGATGTTACTGATGGGATGGATTTCTCTCTAAACGTAAAGGATCCAACGAGCACAGAAATCAATCAGTGGGACAGTAAAAGCAACTGGCGCCCGAGCGCAAATCCCGGCGGCTCACCCGGCCGGGACGATACTGATGAGATTCCCGCACTTGGCGAGGTGGTAATCAATGAACTCTTAGCTCATTCACACGCCGGCGATCCGGACTGGATCGAATTGCACAATACTACTAATACTACCATAAATATCGGCGGCTGGTTCCTTAGCGACAGTTCGATTGACCTTATGGAATACGAGATTGCCGCCGGAACAACAATCGAACCATTCGGTTACATCGTATTTTACGAAGACCTGAATTTCGGCAACCCGGGCGATCCGGGCTGTCACTTACCTTTCGCGCTCAGCGAGAACGGCGAAACGCTTTATCTGCATTCAGGCAGAGACGGTGTATTGACCGGATACAACAACCAGGAAAAATTTGATGCTTCGGAGACCGGCGTCGCTTTCGGCCGCTATCAGAAAAGTACCGGCACGTTCAATTTCGTGGCAATGAGCCAGAATACTCCCGGCAGCGCCAATGTTTATCCGAAGGTCGGCCCAATCGTCATCAGCGAGATTATGTACAATCCCGTCTCCGGCAATCAGGACGAAGAATATATCGAATTGTTCAATATCAGCGATTCAGTGGTTACATTGGCCGAGTACGATAATGAACAACTCATTGACGTGCCCTGGCGGCTGGCCGACGACAGCAACGGAATCAGTTTTGATTTCCCGCTCGGCACGACGATGGCCCCCGGCGAGTATCTGCTGCTGGTCAATGACCTGGCGGCATTTGATTCAGCATATCCCGCCGTTGACGAAAGTGTGCAAATTTTCGAATGGGGCAACGGCAGGCTAAACAACGCCGGCGAGAAGCTACAGCTCTCGAAACCGGGCGACCAGGTCGATGTTATGCGTTATTATATCCGCGTCGACCGCGTCAATTACAGCGACGGCTCTCATCCCGCCGGCGAGGATCCATGGCCGGCCGAACCGGATGGGCAAGGTAAATCGCTTATGCGCATAGTGCCTGCCGATTACGGCAATGATCCGGAAAATTGGATCGCGGCTAATCCTTCACCCGGCAAATAGATTATCACGGATACTTATCGCTTTCCTGTGGTCAGGCAACCTTAAACGGACCTGCTTACCGCGCTTGACAATCTGCGCATTATCGTGTTTATTAGTACATTATGAATACGACTCAAATTGGACGACGGGATTTTTTAAAAACAGCCGGTCTGGTGACCACCGGCCTAGTCCTGGGCGGTTGTCAAACACCGAAAACGACATCCGGCGGCAAAGACCGCCCCAATGTCGTGGTTATTTTCACCGACGACCAGCGATGGGACTGTGTGGGTATTATGCCCAAACCTCTGCTGGGCATGAAAACTCCTCATCTGGATCGACTAGCCAGAGAAGGAGCACTTTTCGAAAACATGTTCGTCACGACCTCGCTTTGCTCGCCGAGCCGGGCTTCGTTTCTTTCCGGGTTGTATGCCCACTCGCACGGTGTGATGAATAACTTCACGGACTATCCCACGACTCTGGCGAGCTACCCGCGCCGCCTGCAGGAGGCCGGCTATAACACCGCTTATATCGGCAAATGGCACATGGGCGAACAGGATGATGAAAAACGTCCCGGCTTCGATTACTGGATCACACATAAGGGACAGGGCAAATACTACGACACCACCTTCAATATCAACGGAACGCGACAACTGGTAAAAGGTTACTATACTACACGCGTCACGCAAATGGCCGCGGACTGGTTGAAGGACAAACGCAAAACCAACAAGCCATTCATGCTTATCCTGGGTCACAAGGCCCCCCACGGACCTTTTGTCCCCGAGGAAAAATACAAACACACCTATGACGATGTTCCGGTCCCTTATCCCGAGTCCGGTTTTCATCTGGAAACCAAGCCGCAATGGGTGACTGAGCGTCTGGATACGTGGCACGGTATTTACGGGCCGCTCTATGGTTTTCGCAAAGATTTCCCGGACAAGCGCCCCGAGGGCGTCAATATATTCGGAGATTTCGTCCGCAGCTACGCCGGCACAATCAATTCGGTCGACGACAGTGTAGGCGAGATTTACAAAACGCTCGAAGAGATAGGGCAGCTTGATAATACACTCATCATCTTCACGAGCGACAACTCATTTTTGCTCGGTGAACATGGCATGATCGACAAGCGAACCATGCACGAAGAAAGCATCCGTGTCCCATTGATCGTTCGCTATCCGAAACTTATCAAGCCGGGCACGGTCATAAAACAGCAGGTTCTTAATATTGACATGGCTCCTTCGATTGTAGATATCTGCCGGACCAAGCCATTCGAAAATATCCACGGCCGGTCATGGAAACAACTGCTCGAGGGAAATGAAGAAGGCTGGCGAAAATCGTGGCTCTATGAGTACAACTATGAGAAACAGTTTCCTTATACGCCGAATGTGCGGGGTGTCCGCACCGATACGTGGAAATACGTCCACTATCCCCACGGTGACGACGGGCCCGACCGCCACATGGCCGAGCTGTATAACCTCAAGGAAGATCCGAACGAAACAAACAACCTTATAAATGACCCGAAATATGCTTCTACCGTCACGGCCTTAAAGGCGGAACTGGCCCATTTGCTCAAACAAACCGGCGCGTTACCGGATAAGATGCCGCTCGACGAAGGAGTAAAAATGGAGCTGCCGGAAGAATCGATTCGATAATATAATACAAAAAAGTAATGATATTAGTTCATAGCAACGCAGGCCGGGAGCCTGCATCAGATATTACATTAGGAGGTTTTATTATGAGTAAAGGTAGCCAAAAGACTTCAAGACGTGAGTTCTTACAGGGGGCAGCGGGGGCTGTGACGGCTTTTACTATTGTGCCGCGTCACGTGCTGGGACAGGGAATGACCCCGCCAAGTGAAAAACTAAATATCGCAGGGATAGGCGCCGGCGGCATGGGTGGCGGCGACATTGATGCCGTGGCCGGCGCGGGCGGCAATATCGTAGCACTCTGCGACGTCGACCTGCGGCGTGCTTCCGCAATCCAGAAGTATCCCGAAGCCAAATTATACCGAGATTTCCGCAAGATGTTCGACGAGATGGAGGACAAGATCGACGCCGTCATCGTCGGCACGCCCGACCATACCCACGCCGTGGCAGCCATGGCCGCCATGAAGCGGAGCAAGCACGTCTATTGTGAGAAGCCCCTGGCTCATTCGGTCAGTGAGGTACGAGCGCTCATGAAGGCCGCTCAGGATTACAAGGTGGTGTCCCAGCTTGGCAATCAGGGCCACTCCTTCGATACGATCCGCACGTTCTGCGAGTGGATCTGGGACGGCGCTATCGGCAACGTCCACACGGTCCACTGCGGTTGCGCGGCCGTTAACTCCGGTATCGACCAATTATCACGTATGAGCCAAAAGGAAGACATTCCACCCGAGCTGAAATGGGACCTCTGGCTTGGCCCGACAAAAGAGCGTCCGTATCATTCGTTTTATCTGCCGGGACGATGGCGCGGCTGGGTGCCGTTCGGTAACGGTACAATCGGCGACTGGGCCTGCCACGTGCTTGATCCGGTCTTCTGGGCACTCGATTTGGGCGCACCGAAAACTATTCAAGCCCAGGTTAAAGACTACGATCCAAAAACTCAAGGCGACGCCTACCCGAAGGGCGATATAATCACCTTCGAGTTCCCGGCCAAAGGCAGTCGCGGGCCTATTACCCTCGTCTGGCACAGCGGCACCGAAAAGATTCCGCGAGCCAAGGAATTAGAGCAGAATCGAAAGTCCGTTGAGACGGGGGCCTACGTCTACGGTGACAAGGGAGTCATCATGTACGGCTCGCACGGCGCCGGCGGTGTTCGAATAATACCCGAGACAGCGATGAAGGCCTACACCTTACCAGAAAAGAAAATCCCCAGAGTCAAAGAGCATCACGACGACTGGCTCCGGGCTATTCGTGAAGGCCATAAGGCCGGGTCCGATTTCACATCTTACGGCGGACCGCTAACCGAAATCGCCATGCTGGGCGTCATCGCCCTGAAGATGCCGGACACGAAACTGGAGTGGGACAGCGGGAATACGAGATTTACCAACAGCGACGAGGCGAACAAGCATATCAATCCGCCGTATCGGCAAGGATGGACACTATAGCAGGATTTCTGCAAAACAGAGATTAGGCATATATTATTGAAGGAAAACGATAGAAGAATTCAGGACAGGTAACAGAGCAAGGTTTATACCGGTTGATCATAGGTGCTGCAAGGCTCGCGGTGCATTTGTATAACGGTATCCAGATTTGGTTTATGAATAGGCCAAAGATCTGGATATCTATGAGTGCTTAGTATTGGCACTTAGATCAAAGGACAGTTCTTTATGTACGCCCGGAATCCGGCGGATTATTTTTAATCCAGGCCGTGCTTTTGTTTCAATCCAAGGAAGTATTCTTTGTACGACACGCCCCCACTGCTGATAGTCGGATCGGCACCCGCTCTTAAAAGAAGGAGGATCATGTCTTCGTCGTCTTTGCATTTTGCAGTGAAAAGCGGCGTACGATTATTTGAATCTATGACGTTAACATCGGCTCCGTGGGCGATCAGAAGCTTTGCAATATCAAGTCTGCCTTTCTCCACAGCTAAATGGAGCGGTGTCTTATTGTAATGACCCCGGGCATTCACGTCAGCAACGTTAACATCGGCGCCGTGGGCGATCAGAAGCTCTGTGATATCAAGCCGGCCTTTTTCCACAGCTAAATGGAGCGGCGTCTTATTGTAATCACCCCGGGCGTTCACAGCGGCTTCGTACTCCAACAAGAGTGTCACTATGTCTGCATTGCCACTGCCTGCCGCCCGATGGAGGGCCGTCTGATCATAGTTGGTCTTGGCCCGGACATTGGCGCCCCGTTCCAGGAGCATCCTCACCATTTCTTCATCGCTATTGCCCGAGGCAATTATGAGCGGCGAGCCCGATGATCCGCCCTCATCGATATTTACGCCGTGATCGAGCAGTATCCTGGCCACTTCGATATGACCGGCTCTGGTGGCGTAGGCCAGAGTGCTCTTTGTACTGTAGCCCAGAGCCATGCCTGAGGCAATCGCACCGTTATCGATGAGTAATTTTACTACATCCGCATGGCCGCTACCGGCTGCATAGTGAATAGGCAATTCGGATGCCTCATTTTTACTGTTCACATCGGCACCTTTTTCGATAAGGAACCGGACGGTTTCGAGATGACCGGCCGCAGCAGCACAGTGTAGAAAAGTCGCCATGTCACCAAATAGTGTATGGCTATTGATATTGGCTCCCATCGCGAGGGATGATTTAATACGCTCGATGTCACCCTGCTCCGCAGCCTTGTGTATGCTAACACAGCCTGATGAAAATAAAATAACCAGTGTCAACGAAAACACGCCGGCTAAACTTTTCGCCTTCAAAAGCCTTCCGTCTCTCACTTTACACTCCTGCTTTCGATACACCGCATAATTTAACATTTCCATTAAAAGACACTCAACTATTATACTTACTCACGTTCCTATAGAAAGTAAATTCCCCTATCCTATACCGGTTCCCGGCAGGTGGAAGGAAATCTAATCGCACTAACGCAACCTGGCGGCATTGTTCTATGCACCTTCGAAGCTTGTGCCGGTTCTATCCGGCAAGTACGAGGGAGTTCTCATAAAGGTATATTAAAAACCCCTGCCCGAAGGAGGACTGGAGAAGAACAGGGGATCGGAAAAATTTCAAAAAAAGCTTATTACATAAATATTCAAACTAATCCGGGGATTTTGTCAATGGTGGTGATTACGTATTTTTTATACCAAAAACATAGCTAAAATTCCATTAAATAGGGGATTACAGCTTCACAGTTGCTATTTTGTCACATATTTGATATTAAAAAAAATATGAAATTCTGGAAAAATTGTAAGTCTTATATTAAATCGTCAATCATCATTGGTTAAACTTAAGGAGGCTATTATGTCATTAAGCGATATGAACAGGAGAGAATTTGTCGGACTGACAACGGCAAGTATCGCCGGCGGAGTTCTCGGTTTCGGCACTCCAATATCCGCCAACAGCAGCACTGAAGAATGGAGTCCGGACAAGCCTCTCATTGCGACCGGGAAAAAACTGAGGGTCCAGCCGGTTCTTATGTACAGAATTCCGCAGCGCAGGCATGCAACCTCCTGGAAATCGTGGGGAGGCGTTCAAACCGAGCAGGCTGCAAAGGAGGAGGCTCAAAGAATATCACAGGAACTTACATCGTTATCCGCCGGGGCTGATTTCCCGTTCGAAATACTTCCCGTCGCCAAAGTCAGGACCGTTGAAGAAGCGTTAAAAGTACACAGGAACGATTATGACGTCATCGTAGTCTATCCCGCGACAGGCTCGGGAGATTTGCTCAGGGCGTGTTTTGCAAAAGAAAAAGACAGGGACATGATTATATTTGCCCGGCATCGCTCCGGCCCTGTTTATTATTGGTATGAAGCACTGAGCGTAAGATATCTGGGCACAGATGACGGCCGGCAGCAGAACAATGCTGCAAATCATGGGGACGTGCACGTTGACGATGTCGTGATTGACGATGCGCAAGATCTGCTCTGGCGGCTGCGGGCTTTGTATGGGATTAAGAATTTCATAGGAGCACGAA
>CAZHBL010000289.1:0-7020 GCA_964530105.1 uncultured Pirellulales bacterium
AAACGAGCTGCTTTTCGGACAACGTCAAAATCCGGCCAGGCCTGCTCTGCCCCGGCTCGCCCATCCCGATCGGTTTCTCCGAGTTGAGCACCGAAATATCTTCAATCCACCCCCCGTGGACACTCCGCCACTTTTTCATCTTCTGCCATTCAAGCTGCTTTTGCTCTGGCGTAAGATTAGAGTCCTTCCGAACAGTGTAGTCATTGTTTTGGCCACTTAAGATAGGTGCACAACCGCAAACAAACACAACTGCGACGATTGCAACGACAACAAACAAACACAATTTCAGTATTATGCGATAATCCACTTATGCTTCCTGCATTTCTCTTCCCATCACAACAAATGGCATAATATAATTAATAAAGGTCAAACCTTCACCTTTTTTTTCGCTTCGTAATATATACTTTCAGAGCTACAAAGCCTCTTAAGACCTTGACGTCCTTCAGGATTGGCTTCTAATCCTATGAATTGTAAGCCCAGGCAAGTACTAATGCCGTCTGCTGTTGGCAACATTTCTCTAATCTGGGCATCGAATGCCAGCAATGGTTCAGCGGAATTAGGTCTGAATTCCATTCCTAACAGTCGGCCTTTGCAAAGAATTGTCCCCTCTTCAGCGTCAATGGCCACTTGGGCCCCCCCTTCTGAAATGTCCACGAGCCGTCCCCTCCAATAGTGCCCCGGGAGCTTTTTGTGGTAGTCATCTTTGCGGCCGCTGTGCCAAAGGAGCACATTAATTTCCAGCGGCGAAGGAACGTGTAAACGGACATAGTTTCTTCTCTGGAACGGCTCAGCATTGTCAAAACTTCGAAGTTCCAAGGTGCCTGTGCTGAGTTGCTCAACTGACGGCTTGAGGACAACCTCTGACATGCCGGCTATTTCGAAAAAACAATCAAAACCGTACAGATTGAAGACTCGTCTTGTGGCCGCACTCACATTGTAAAACACGCAACAAAGTCCACAGTCACTCAACATGGCGCACAATTCCGTTAGCTTATATAGAGTCTCGTAGGTAGGCTCGTCAACAGCCCCAATATCTACAAGCAGGTCGGACTTGGGCCTATCAAGAACCAGCTTAGTGACGGCATTAAGCTCGTCGCTGGTTCGCGGCTCCGTGGGTAATTTAACGATAAGAATATGGTCAGACCAATCGTGGCCCATTAGTCTATTTCCTCTCAACAACGAAATAAGTAAACTAAGATGTTAACATGTACGACTCTTGGAACGATGACGAATGGCTTGATCCTAAGCAAAGACCTTGCCCCTTCGAAACAGATAGAGAACAATGCCTAACACGACTAAGCCAACGAATCCGTTCTCGCCCAGAGTGCTAAGCAATCCAATGAGATTCGTCATGATCCCGCCGAAAAGAGGAATTGCATCGCCGAACAGAATCTCGACGACAATTCCAAGGGCAACTAACAACAAGGAAATCTCGGTGATCTCGGCAATCCATTTCTTTATTTTCTTGAAGTTATGCATTTTTTAGCCTCCCACATCTGTAACCATAAATACTCCGAAGACAAGAGAGGCATTGACAGTCTAATTTGGACTTAGCCTCTTGTTCGCCGGATGGACTACAACTACTAAAGCATAAGAAATAAGATGGAAAATGCAAAACCGGGGTGCACTCCAGACCGAGGAATCACGATCTTATCAGACTTCGACTCGCTCGCAGACAGGTGGACTAGCCCAATTACAATTTCTTTCTCTCTTTGAAGAAATAAGGAATGGCAGGCATTCCTCCCATCCGCTCGCCCTATCATATTGGGAGCTCTTGTCAAGTGAGTACATCATCGGCAAGAAATAACGTTGTCTTGACTTGACGTCAGCAAGACCGGAGTATTTCCCCCAACAAGCCATCTCGCCCCGCGTCTACCAGGAGGTGGTTTGGCTTTTGCCACGGTAACCGACGTCAGAGAGCATACCGTAATTATCATGCTATCGGCGCATAAATCTCCGTCAGAATCTCTTCCGATGAGACTTGTCTCGGATCATTTAAGTAGACTTCTCTGGTCGGCCCGACCACCTTTTTATGGTTTTCTGCGATCCACTCAAACAGCTTCTTATACGCCGATGCGCATTTCTCATAGGGTCCTTTGTGTACAATCTTGGCCATCTGCCCGCCGGGCAGTTCATAACACGTAATATCATCTTTGCCTTTTACCGGTTCGGCGACAGGAATGACGACTTCGACATCGGCACTGGCTTCCTCGTTCGCTTTCATTGCCTCCCTGGGTGTTTCGTGACATATAAAAGTCGGTCGCCCTTGGATCTGGGTACCGCTTGCCTCAGCGTACTCACACACCTTTGCGATCATAGGGCCGATATCTGCATACGTTCCGCGTTTCCACATGCCGACAACCACTTGCGGCTTCACTTCCGTCACGCTAACCTCGCTCATAATACAACCTCCAAAACAATTAAGAGACCAGTCATTATGCAGTCTTCAAAACCAGCTAATTGGCATATTCCCATTTTACCACTCATTCACTGTCTTGAAAATAATCTTTTCATCCAACCCGCCCCGCAATAGCCGGGAGGCGGTCTGATTAGATATCCGGAGCCATAGTCCTCGATGGCCGACGGTCGACTCCCGTCCCAATTGCACGAATCTATATCTGACAGTATAATACTTGGCTGGAAGCGTTGCTTTACCACCGAGCAGCTGGAAAGCAATATGCATGGTCGAAATCCGGTTCAAACTCCCTTGAGAGCAGTAAGGGGTACCCTTGCATTACTCTTGTTTTTGGTGAATCCAAGAATGAGGAGCAGTAGGGCGGTTAGCTTCATTCGAAGGTATCCGGTTTATGACAAAATGCTTTTGAGCAAAGAAAGTTATTGCTCGGAGTGTGGGAGCAAGTTATAATTCAAAAGTGTAGTAAAACTGACAATGTCACTAACTCAGAGTCATAATAGCCGGAGTTCTTCGCAGGAGTTCTTGGAACTACACTTTTACTACACTTATAAGGTTGTATTTTCGGGTATTTGATGGTTTTTACTGTTTTTTGTGTTTTGCTAAGTGCAATATATATCTTGATTTAAAGGATGTAATATTTTGCTAATTGTGATTTACAAGCAGGAAGTCACAGGTTCAATTCCTGTATCACCCATTCGAGTTAATGATGCGTTAGTCAGTCTCTGCCCCACTGGTCAATACATATGAAGGAGATGAATTATGAATCACCAAATCAAACGCCGAACATTTCTCAAGAGCAGCGCTGCAGCCGGAGCAGGGCTGATGATCTTAAAATCAGGCATACTCAAGGCCGGCCAGTCGCCAAATGAAAAACTCAATATCGCCGTGATCGGCGTCCGCGGAAGGGGAGCGGCTGACTTGAACGGCGTCAAAAGCGAGAATATTGTGGCTCTTTGTGACGTCAACGCCAGGAATCTGGCTGAGGCGGCCAAGGAATTTCCGAAGGCTAAGACATACGAAGATTGGCGTAAATGCCTTGAGCAGAAAGACATCGACGCCGTCGTTTGCGCGACGACGGACCACACACACGCCTTCGTCAACACCTGGGCGATGAACCGCGGCAAGCATGTTTACTGCGAAAAGCCCCTTGGCAACTCGGTCGAGGAGGCGCACATAGTTCGCCAAACGTATCTGAAGAACAAGAACAAAATCGCCACACAGATGGGCACGCAGATTCACGCCAGCGACAATTACAGGCGAATGGTCGAGCTTATCCGAAGAGGAGCAATCGGTACGCCGAGCGAAGTCCGCGTCTGGTGCAGCCGGATGCCGGAGGGCGGCAGCTATCTGCCGGAGGTTAAACCTGTGCCGGATTACGTCAACTGGGATTTGTGGATAGGCCCGTCACATATCCATCCGTTCAATCCGGATTACATTAAAGGCGGCTGCTTGAGCTGGAACCGCTTCTGGGACTTCGGCAGCGGTCAGATCGGAGATATGGGCAGCCACATGATAGATATGGCGTACTGGGGGCTCGATTTGAAGCATCCGACGACTTGCCAAGCGAGCGGAACTCCGGTCAGCACCGATACTTTGCCGAAGTGGCTGACCGCCGAGTGGGACCACCCGGCTAACGACTGGAGGCCGGCCATCAAGCTGTATTGGTATGACGGCGGCAAAAAGCCCGGCATGCCCTCTGAGGCTTTCGACCGGGAGAAATTATTTAAGGGCGTCATATTCAAAGGAGACAAGGGCTGGCTTTTGGCCGATTACAGTCTTCTGATATTGATGCCCAGACAAAACGAAGGTGATATGACTTATTACAAATCTCCGAAGCCCGAAGATTTAATTCCGCCGTCGCTCGGTCATCACAAAGAATGGATTGTCGCCTGCAAGACGGGCAAGCCGACAACGTGCAACTTTGATTACTCGGGCGCTCTGATACAGAACAACCTTCTGGCGCTGGTCGCCTATCGCGTGGGCAAGAAACTCGAATGGGATGCTGAGAACCTCAAGGCCACCAACTGTCCTGAAGCCGACAAGTATATCCGCAAGACATACCGCAGCGGCTGGGTACTGAACGGGTAATCGGTGCTTTTTTAAAACTAAAAAACAGAAGGCTCAAAAAAAAAAAGAAAGCATGCGTGTAAAGCCAAGTTTTCGGTTTGTCGTTGTTTATATAGTATGCATGGTTATACCGGTCGGCGGTATCATCGCCGCGGGCGTCACTGAACGTAACGAGTTGGATCCTTGCGGCAAAGTTCATATCCCCATCGGTATTGCCAATAGTTTTGACACTCTCAAAACCTTCGTCGAAGCCGAGGGCAATTTCTCGCCGGGCGTGGGAAGCTACGGCGTATATTTCTGGATTTTCAACAAGAAGGCAGGGCGGTTGGTCGCTCCGACTATGGACGGTGTAAATTGCGAACATGCTCTTGCCGACAGACGATATCTTATCCCCTGGTCGAAATGGTCCGCCGGTGATATATCGGTTAAAACTGAAATCTGCCAAGTAAAGCGGAGATGTTCGGAGCAAGAAGTATTCGTTGTCGGCACCAAAATAATACTCAATAACATGAGCAAAGGAACTAAGGATGTCGGTCTTTACGTAGCTCTGCGTCCAATCGGCCCGGCCGGATTTGATGTGAACAAACTCACTGTCAGTAGAGATTCTGATGCATTGCTCGTCGATGACCATCCAGCAATTGTAGCAGTGGAAAAGCCCCACAAGGCCGGTGTCTTATCAACTGATACAATTGGTGAGCTTGCTCTCGTCGGCCGGATGGCCGATCAGAAGCAGGCGACTTCGCAGGATGGTGATTGCTCCGGGGCTCTGTACTATGACCAAAAACTCACGCCGGGAGGCAATAAAACGTTTAGTTTTGTCTGTCCGGTCCTTCCCGGTCGCCGGGCGGTGGGGCACCAATGGGACGGCGTGAGTGAATGGGCGCAATTCGACCTGGCACAACTGAATCCATCCTCCGGCGGGGCGTTACAGCCCGATCCCGGATTGGAGTATTATAGCGAAATCAACGTTTCGTCTTTGTTCGCCGAGGCGACAGAGTACTGGAAGCAATTAACCGAAAAAATAGACATCGACCTTCCGGATGAACGCTGGGAGGGTGCGTTTGCCGCAATTATCGCTCACGCCGCGATGGAGATGAATGAAGAGGCGCCGGATGTTGCAGTTGTGAATTATAACGTCTTTAACCGTGACGGCATATATGTAGCGAATATTTTTCAGAAGTCCGGCAATATAGATCTCGCCGTTGATGCCATCGACTATTTCACCAAACACCCTTTCAACGGCCGGTCATATCCCGAAGCGGACAATCCGGGCCAGATTCTCTGGGCCATGGGCCAGCAGTGGCAATTTTCTCAAGACAAAGAATGGGCCCGGCGTATCTATCCATCGGTACGGAAAATCGCTGAGATGATAGAATATTATCGAACGACAAGCGGGCCGTACTGGGTGCAAATGGACAGCCTGGACTTTGGACCGGCGCTGCCTGAGAAAAAACGCAGAGAATTGAAACCGGGCAGGTGCGACGGCAATCATCCCGAATATACTGAAGCATTCGACATCGCCGGTCTGTACGGTGCGGCAATTCTCGCCGAAGCGGCTGACGAATCCGCCGAGGCGGCCGGGTGGAGAACTCTCGCCGAGCGCCTTCTTGAGACGTATGATGAGAAGTTCGGAGATAATCTCGGAAAGGATTACGGCAGCTACTCTGTGCTGTGGCCTTGCCGACTTTATCCGCCGGATAGCGGCAGGGCACATGAGCAGTTCAGAGATATCGGCGGGCAGGAGCCGGGCGGCTGGCGATATTTTGCGCTTGCCAAAGCTCATCAGGGATTGTTGGCCGGCAATCGAAAGGCCGGTTACGACACACTGCAAAGACACCTCGACCATGAACAGATGAAGGGATGGTACGCCTTCGATGAGGGTGGAAAAAGCGGCTCCGGCGGCTGGGGCCGGGTGCGCACCGCGTGGAACGGAAACGTCGCTATGCCGCACGGCTGGGCAATCGCCGAACTCTGGCTGCTAATGCGAGATTGCCTTGCATTCGAAAACGACCAGCGGCTTGTCCTGCTTTCGGGCGTCCCGCCGGCATGGTTTACTCATAAGGACGGCATCAGGATAGAAGGCCTGCCTACGTATTTCGGCAAGCTGAATCTGCTGTGGAAGCCCGGGCAGGGCGGAGCAACATTAAGCTTGGGCGGGACCGCTAAACCTCCAAAAGGTTTTCTCTTGCGCCTGCCGGAATCACTTGAGGCAAAAGTAACCGTGAACGGCCGGACTATCCCGACCGGGAAGGCCCGAGAATTCCTCCTACAACCACAGACAAAACAGGTTCATATTAGCTTTGGCAAATAAACTCAAGCCATTAAGGAAAGCGTAGAATTTGCCGTACACAGTCATATTTACCGCGAAATTGCTGGTTAATTACCGGGCAATTGAGTACAATCCAAAGTTGGGTCACAGTTTTGCAGGACTCTTTGTCTCAGAATCGAAGGAGATCATATCATGCCAAAAACTGAAAAGGTAACGAGGCGTCAATTTATTAAAGGTTCGATTGGAGCAGCTACGGCTTTTACAATCG
>CAZHBL010000290.1:0-7016 GCA_964530105.1 uncultured Pirellulales bacterium
TCTGGTCGATATACACTCCATTGACGCCGCATTCGTCGAAGAGCCGAAGCACAATGTCTCGCACACGGTTTTGCCATAACGATGTCGATGGGCACATAACCGCCAGCTTGACACTATTACCATCGGCCTCCTTGCTACCGTAGGATTCGGTGTATGGTTCTCCTTTTTCGTCCTTCGTTGCCGCCGGTCGAGCCGTCTTGGTAAATTGCCAGTCTTCGGCCTGCTTGTCCCGTGTATCCCACAATCGTCCGTTGATATACGGCATCGCATAGACGCCGGCCTGCTTGAGTTCCGCTACACCCTCGGCAAAACCTTCTTTCGTCGGAAAATAGTGGGGATAGTCGTTATCAAAGGGTATTTGATGCCAGTTGTACCAGTGGAATCCGACCGGCAAGCCAAGCTCATCTGCAAAGCGTTTTACCCGCTCAACACAATCGGAAGCAGCCCCGCCGGTCATGACCCATACCGGCAATTCTCGCATCCATTCGGGTGTATCCGCTCGGCCGTCCGGCCCAAGCTCCGGCCACCATTTGGCCTCCCGGCTGACCCATTCGCGATAGATTGCAGCCGCATCAAACCAATCGCCGCGTAAAAGTTGCCACCTCGCCTGTCCGGGCAGCTCGAAATCAACGCCCGGCTTACCCATATCGGCGGCGGGATGCTCGAATCGAAACTCCACGGCACGCCGGTCTTTGAGTCCCTGAACGAAGATATCCTTTGTCGAGCCGAACGGATCGTGCATCCCGATGTAGAGACCCGTTTTTCCCGCCGCATCGTAAGCCGCCATGTATTGCATGCACGTCCAGCCGCTCGGGTAGAGCCCGCCTTTTTTCTCTGCAGTATCCCACATATCCGCTTGTTCGATACCCGACAGCAGCGGATAGAATACACGCGATCCTTCGCCCAGATACCGAATCGTGACCCGGGGGAAGATGACACGCCAGACGGCCCATTGTTCGTTGTTATTCGCAACTTTCAGGTCCCAAATCAAGGCACTGTCGGCGTCATTGATAAGGAGCTTGACTTCGACACTGATTTCTTTCAGGCGATCGTCGGTCGATTCCTTAAAGGTGAGAATACGCTGTCCCGAAGCATCCGCATCCGAGATTTCGACCCGGCGCCAACCTGAATCGGCTGCGAGAGTCAGTTGCTCGGCGTTTTTCGCATGGCGCAGCTCAATGCTGAACAGCGGAGGATTATCCAGTGCAAGCAGCTCCCGGCCCGTGGCATTGTCGTTCAGGTTTAATACGCGCAGGCCTTGCTCTGTTTTTTCCAGCAGCAAAGTCATCTCGCCTGTCCGCACCGCCGTCCGGTCGGCGCTGGCCGAACCCGCCACACACAAGCATAGTATCGTCCGGACGATGAATATGTGATACTTATTGAGTCTACGTGTATCTTTTTGTGCATTCATATTATTGATCTCCTGCTCTTCATGCATGAAATTATAACCAATGAAAGGAGTCTTTAGCAAGAGGGACAATTACAAATGATCCATTTATATCGAATACTATGGTGCGAATTTTAACGCCGGCCGGTACGGGCGGGGGGCTGTCCGTTTTTCCACATCCACACCTTATTTAGCGGCGTCGTCCACAAATAGAATGTGTGTTGAGAATTGTCCTTGGGAGAAGTGAAATTGACCGTCTTATCCGGCATGACTCCTCTCATTCCAAATCTGTACGAAACAATCCGCGAGCCGGGCTTGAGCTTGTCCAATTGGGGGATGAGCTTTAAGTTCAGACTCGGCAGCAAGAAGAGTGTGATTACGTCTGCCTTACTGAGATCCAGGGTAAAAATATCCTTTTGTTCGATTCGAACGAGGTGGCCGACATTGTTTTTCTTCACATTCTCCAGCGACTCTTTCACCCGCCTGGGGCTTATGTCGTAACCTACAGCCCTGCAGCCGTACCTCTTGGCGGCGGTCACTACAAATCGGCCGTCCCCACATCCCAGGTCATAGAGCAAATCGTCCTTAGTGACTTTCGCTATCTCCAGCATCTTATCCACTACTTCTTGAGGTGTAGGCACATAGAGAACATCTGGTTTGCCGGTTTTGGGTACGATCTTAGCCGGCGCGCGATTGTCCGGCATGGTCAGTGAGACACCGTCCAATTCAGGCTCGAGTTCGCTCAGGCTCAGACCGAAAGCCTCCATGATAGTCGGGGCAACGTCCTGACGCCGGCCTTTACGGTTAACCTTCTTATTGCTGGTGGCAAGAAATACATAGGGCGCGAAACTGTGCCCCTTTTCGTCCTCGTTGAATCCGTGATCGGCAGCGACATAGAACTCCGTCTTATCAGCCAGCCCCAATTCTCTGACTTTGCCGATGATCTTTCCGGTCCAGAGGTCGTTCGAAATCAAAGCATCGTTATATTCTTTGGAATTCTCTCCTTGCTTATGCCCGGCTTGATCGACCTCGGCAAAATGGACGAAGAAAAAAAACGGTTTGTCTTTATATTTTTCAAGGAGTTCTATCGCGCGCGTGCCGACTTTTTTGTTTTCCTTCAGACCATTCTCGAACAGATCCATACTATCCTTAGCAACGTAGTAAGGCTGCCCGGGGATCACGCGATACCTTATGCCGTTATCAACCACGATATTGCCCGGCGGCTGTTTCTCGGGATTGGCCTTTTTGGCTTGACTGCCGGCAGCTTTACCTGTTTCCGTATTTTTTTCGCCTGCCTGCGAACTCTGGTTTTCCTCAGGCATTTTGGTCTTTTCGGGCGCAGCGGCGCCGACGTTGTCCGACTTGCCGATAACCGCAACAGTCACAAATTTATCGGCCCCGAAATGTGCTTCCAGCCTCTCGAAGATGCTCAGGCCCTTCGGAATCGGCTGATACTGATCATCGCTGTAAACGCCGGTCACCTCCGGATAATAGCCGCTAAGAATCTGGGACCATCCGGCCTTTGTGTCGGTTGTGCCCTCAATATCAATCTCGACGAAAGTTCCTCCGTCAATCAGCTTCTGCAAATTAGGCAGCTCCTTGCGGTCCAGACATTCCTTCACATGGTCCCGCTGTGCCCCGTCCCATCCGAATAATATGATGTTTTGCGGCCTGTCACCAGCCGCAATCGTCGGCGGGAGAACCGGCATCAGACCCAGGATTGCTAAAACAATAGTCGCTCTCTTTAACATTGCTTGCTCCGGCTCGTCTTTTTCTTATTTTGACATATCATAACTTTATCCAACATTTCGCATTTAAGTTTATACATAGAATTAATCAGAATACCAAATCTGTCATACTAATTCAAGTATTCTCCACAGAGGCTTGTGCGTGTGCAGAAGAGGATCGTGATTGCCCTTAGTTTTAACTACTTAAACAGAGCAGTTCGCCTGCAGAGACCAGGCCCAAGCCAGAGAAGGCCGGATAAAACACTGGAGCAGAAACAAAAAGCAAGCCTTGATAGATGGAAATCTCGAAGAATTACGCAGACTCAATGAACTGCATGGGCAGGAAAACCAGACCATCCTACTGGACTATGTGTTCAGGTCGTGATTTTTTCCTTTGGGAATCTCACAATGTTTTGACTTGTCGAAAGGGATGAAGTATATTCTCCAGTGGTTGTATAGTGCAACTAGAGCAGGGATAGTAAAGACTATTTGAACATGTTACCTTATGGTGGGAAGTATAATGTATATAAAAGCTGACAAAAGCCAAAAGACAGGCCGTATATCTGTGGTTACGAGATGTCCAATATGTGGTAATGGAGGAACATTTGAGCCTCTTGAGTCAGATGATCTTTTTATTGGTGATGATTCGACACAGGCAAAGTATGTGGTCGGACACAGAGTTTGTCCAAATCGTGAATGTAACGCTCACCTTTTTTTCTGTAAGCGTAAAGGATCATCGGGTGTCCTTGTTACGTTTCCGTCATTACGTATCGACTTCAAAACGGAGAATATCCCAGAGAGAATTCGCTCATGTTTGGAGGAGGCTATCACTTGCCATGCCGAAGGCTGTTATATTGCTTCAGCAATAATGGTAAGAAGAACTTTGGAAGAGTTGTGCGAGGATAAAGCAAGTAAGGGAGACAGCTTGAAGAAGCGAATTGAAGGATTGAAGTCCGCTGTTGTGCTTCCGAAGGAACTCTTTGAGGCGCTCGATGAACTCCGACTACTTGGAAATGATGCAGCACACATAGAATCCAAGGAATATGACCAAATCGGTAAAAATGAAGTTGCTGTGGCTATTGAGTTGGCCAAAGAGATACTTAAGAGTGTGTATCAAATGGATACTCTGGTTGCCAAACTTAGAGGTCTTAAGAAGAATTAAACCGGCATGTGACTGGATTTTGATAGAGTTCTGGTCCGACACTCTTTTTAGTAGCTAAAGCTATGAGGCTCCTATTCAATTATATTGACGGAATTGACGCTTTCGCAGGCGTGTTTGCCAAATTGTTAAAAAGGTATTTCAAGAAGATTCGTCTTGGTCCCTTTGAGTTTCAGTTGCGTCAAGAAACAGCGGAATCATATGAGACCACCTTCAAGAAGATTGAAGCGGCACAAAGGAATCTTGCTGAGGCGGTCGAAGCCTTGGATAGCCTGAAAGTAGAGTACCTCGATGAAAACAAAAGGCTTGGTAAATTGCTGGACGACGTGAAGAAGAAACGCGAGGAATATCATGATGCAACTCGTGAACTTGACGTGATTAAAAATCTTACCAGCGAAGAACGGGAGCAGCTAAGGCGAAGCCTTGGCTTCAACGATAGGAGAAGCAAGATAGTTGGATTTATTGCCGGTGTCTTGGCGTCTTTGATTGCCACTGGCCTTTGGGTTGGGATTCCCAAGCTTTGGGTATTAATAGTCGATTTGTGGACTAAGTTGGGAAGTGGTGCCGGAAATGGTTAATCCAAGGCCAGGAAGTGACGGGGGGCTTTCTCTGCAAGACCATGTAAACAATAATCAGCATGGAGAAGCATAAAAATGGCTCACTTAAGCAACTCCGAACTACTTACTCTTTATATGAGTTTCAAAGAAGATTCGCGTGGTTGGCTTGCTTTGCATAGGCAACATTTTACTCAATTTGTGGCAATTATTCTTACTGTTTTAGGTGCTGTTGTTGCAGCGTTCATTAAACTGAAGGGTGACAATGGGGGAGAACAGGTTCTTCCTATTTTGGTTATTGGTCCGATTCTTACTGTTTTCCTATGAATTCTTGCGATCCTTGTCTGTAATAAGTTTTATAAACGCTATTCCGAGCATGATGCGATAGGCTATAAATTGTATCGACTTTTAGAAAGTCGCTGTGACATGAAAACTGACCTTAAGGCGGTCTATTATGTGTACTCGGAAGCTGACGATTTATTTCCAGAAAGATGGACGTGCCGGCTTAATGATGCCAAAACAGTCGACCAGTACGCCAAGAAACATGTCCGCTCACCTAAGGCCTCAAATTTCTATATCATGCTTACTTTCGCTGGCCTGATTGTTATTAGTATCGTTCTCATGATTGCGATTATATCGGCACAATGACGCCAGCTTGAGGGATTAGTGAGATTCAGTGACGCAGAAATGAGAGGATAGGACTATGAACAGCCGTTCGGCTTTTGATTTGGATTGTAATCTTGTGATCCCGGAATGTGGATTCAAATGTCCGCCTTCATTCTATGAAGGATTCTTCATTCCAACCTTGATTACAAACGCAGAGGAACAGAACTGATGGCCGTTTCGGATGAATTTTTGGAATATGTTATCGACCAGCTTGCGGGCTGGGGCGAGGTTTCGGCCCGGAGGATGTTCGGCGGGGCCGGGCTTTATTGTGATGGCGTGATGTTCGGGCTTGTCGCCGACGACGTCGCTTATCTGAAGGTAGATGACTCGAATCGAGAGGATTTCGTAAAGGCCGGCTCTTCGGCCTTCAAGCCGTATCCCGAAAAGGTAAAATCAGCCGTAATGTCATATTATGAAATCCCCGCTGACGTTCTGGAAGACCGGGAAATGCTTGGCAAATGGGCCGAGCGGGCTCTGGCCGTGGCGCGAAAGAAGAAGAAAAAGAAGAAGTAGGTATTTTCCTTGCGCTGCCGGGCGGGTGTCGTTAGAATATGCAACAAATTTGTATAAACAGCATGAATATGCATCAAACTATGTTGAACGGGAATTGATTATGGATGAGATACAGACAAGATCGCCGGAAGCTGATCTGCGGGGCAAGCCTGCGGGCCGTGTGATATCGATCGATGCGCTTCGCGGCTTTGATATGTTCTTCATCATCGGGGGCGAGAGAATCTTCGCCAGCCTGCACGATGTATTCAACCGCCCGGCGACGGAGTGGATTCGAACGCAACTAACGCACGTCAAATGGGAGGGCTTCCGTTTCGAAGACTTGATCATGCCGTTGTTCATGTTCATCGTCGGCGTGGTTATGCCTTATTCATTCGACAAACGCTTAGACGCGGGCCACGGTAAGATGCGGCTATACCTGCACATTCTCAGGCGGACCGTGATTCTTTTCGTTCTCGGCATGGTCGCACAGGGGAACCTGCTCGAATACGACCTGTCGAAACTGCACATCTATTCCAATACGCTTCAGGCCATCGCCGCCGGATACATAATCGCGGCAATTATCATGCTCAATCTGGGCATCAGATGGCAAATCGCCGTCACGGGGATTCTGCTGTTGCTGTTCTGGGCGTTAATGATGCTGGTTCCGGTCCCCGGCCACGGCGCCGGCGTTCTGACGCCGGATGGGAACCTGGCCATTTACATCGACCGAATCATCTTCGGCCGCTTCATCGACGGGACCGATCCGCCCTATACCTGGATACTGAGCAGCATGACGTTCGCCTGCACGGTCATGCTCGGCGTGATGGCGGGGCACCTGCTGCGCTCGGATAAAGTGGGTATCAGAAAAGTGCTTTGGCTTCTGGCGGCAGGGGGCGGCTGCATCGTCGCGGGCCTTATCTGGAGCCCGTTCTTCCCGATCATCAAGCACCTGTGGACAAGTTCCTTTGTCCTGTTCTCGGGCGGCTTGTGCTTCATGCTGTTGGCGTTGTTCTACCTGGTGATAGACGTGC
>CAZHBL010000291.1:0-6971 GCA_964530105.1 uncultured Pirellulales bacterium
GGCTGATCCGGATTATATAGCAATTGAGGTAATTATCGAGGACCAAATCGAGCGATCCCTGGTCCCGGCTCTCAAACGAGCGGGTGCTTCCGGCATAATCACATATCCTCTCAATAAGGTTATTCATTAGTAATTGCCGCGATATAAGCTACTGTTTTCTTGCCTTCTGTGTCAAATCCGGTATACTTGCTCAAAAAGTCTCTATAATTGGGTTTAAGGCACCGTTGAATTACGGGAAATTTTATTTGTGACGAAACGAATTGCTATTTTGGGTTCGACCGGGTCGATCGGCAAGAATGCACTGCGGGTAATCGATTCGCTGGGGCCTCAGTACGAAGTAATTGCCTTGAGTGCTCACAGTAGCGTGGAGCTTCTGGCTGAACAGGCCAGGCGGTATAAACCCGGATTTGTTGCTATTACAAACTCTGACTATGCAGGGCAACTTCGCGGGTTTATCGGTGATTTGGATATTGAGATTCTGGCGGGGCCGGATGCTTTAATAAAGATTGCCGAACTTCAGGAGGTGGATGTCGTCCTTACCGCAGTTGTCGGTGCGGCGGGTTTACCTGCGGTTTTTGCCGCCGGGCGAAAAGGCAAGAGGCTTGCCATAGCCAATAAAGAACCCCTTGTTATTGCCGGAGAGCTGCTCAAAAAGGAAATTAAGAAAAATGGCGGTGTAATTTTGCCAGTGGACAGCGAACACTCGGCGGTTTTCCAGGCTATGCAGTCCGGTAGCAAAGAAGAAGTCAATAAAATCATCCTGACAGCTTCGGGTGGACCTTTCAGGCAGGCAACTGTAGAGGATATCCAAAATGTAACTTTAGAGCAGGCTCTTGCACATCCTGTCTGGGATATGGGCCCGAAAATCACCATTGACTCGGCGACCATGATGAATAAAGCGTTTGAGATTATCGAGGCCCGCTGGCTTTTTGATATACCTGTGGAAAAGATTGAAGTTTTAATTCATCCTGAGTCGATAGTTCACTCGATTGTTGAATTTGTGGACGGCTCGATGATAGCCCAGCTCGGCCAGCCGGATATGTGTCTTCCTATTCAATATGCCCTGACGTATCCGGCACGTGTTGTCGGGATTGCCAGAGCACTTCGCCTTGAGGAAATTGGTACACTGACGTTTGAAAAACCCAATCTGGCAACGTTTCGTGCTCTGTCGTTAGGTTATGAGGTTGCGCGAACAGGCGGTACGGCTCCGGTTGTTTTCAATGCTGCAAATGAGGCTGCTGTCGAAGAGTTCTTGGCAGGTAGAATCAAATTTGTTAATATAATCGAAATTATCGAAAATTGCCTGAATAGGCATAATGTTAAAACAACGGTTTCTCTCGAAGAGGTCCTTGAGGCGGATGCCTGGGCCAGAAGAGAGGTTGCGGAATTGGCATATAGCGTGTAAGTTCTGGTTAGCTCGTTGATTTTGGAGGTGTTTTAATGTCGAAAGCTACATTTTTATCCGGCAAGTATTTTCGTGTGCTTGTAATGGCCGTCATTGTCATCCCTGTGATTCTTTTAATTGCCCGGAATATTGGATTTGTTGGCAATGCGCTGATGGTTTTGCTCGGATTTGGGGCAGTGGTCATAGTCCACGAATTCGGGCACTTCATTGTTGCCAAATTATCCGGTATAAAGGTCGAAGCCTTTTCACTTTTCATGCCGCCGATGTTATTAGGCGTGCAAAAAACAGAAGAAGGGATACGAGTTCGTATATTACCGGAGATTTTGCCGAAAAAGAACGATGATTCAGGTAACGGCTCGTTGTGTTTTACCATCGCAGGTAAGTATAAGGCCAGCGAAACAGAATATCGTATAGGTCTCATTCCTTTCGGTGGTTTTGTTAAAATGCTTGGCCAGGATGATAGCGGGCCGGTTAAAACCAGTGACGATCCCCGTTCGTACGCCAATAAGCCGCCTCACACTCGGGCGGCAGTTTTAGCAGCAGGTGTTACTTTTAACGTTATTAGTGCCGTTATCGTCTTTATGATCGTTTTTCTCGTCGGCATTAATTTAACGCCTGCCGTAGTCGGTGATGTGATGCCGAATTCACCGGCCCAGCGTGCTGGTCTGAAACCCGGCGACGAAATAATTAAAATTGCAGGCGAAAGCAAAGACCTCGATTTTGGCAATATCGCGATAGCCGCGGCTTTATCGGGCAAAAGTGAAAAAGTGCCACTGAGAGTAAGGCATCTGAACGGCTCCGAAGAAGATTTTGCACTTGTGGCCGAGCAGTTGCCAAACGAGCCGCTGAGGGGTTTTGGCATTATTGCTCCGGAGAGTCTGACTATTGGAAAACTTACAAAAGCTGATGCCGATTATTTATTATCTCAAACCGGCCTGCTTCCCGGCGATCTCATCAAGTCTGTTAATGGCAGGCCCGTGGCAACTTACTGGGAGATGGATCAGATAATTAGTGAATCTTTTGTGCCGAAGGTAACACTGTCGGCCGAGAGGATAGACTCGATTTCCGGAGAAGTCAGGTTGATCGAAGCAAAGATTCGACTGACTTTGATCACTCTAAAAAGACCGGATATGTCGGAATCGGTCCTTAATCGCGATATCTATTCACTGGTGCCGCCTTTGCAAATCACAGATGTTTTAGACCGGAAAGATGACGATGGTACCAAACCTTCGCTGAAGCCGGATGATATTATTCTTGCAGTCGGCAATGTTGACAATCCCACTTACAAACAGTTGCGCGACACTGCGGAAGAGTACGAAGGCAAAGAGCTGCCTGTTAAGGTGCTGCGCACGGGGGATGATGGTGCCGAACATATTGCTACAGTTACGGTTGTTCCCAAACGTCCGAAGGGTGGTGACAGGGTTATGATTGGCGTTGGCATCACCTATGATCTTGAACGTGCAGTTGTTGCCGGTACTATCGCTCCGGCAGAAGGCTCGGCCGCACTGGAAATTCCTGCAGGTGCTACAATAACGGCCGTCGATGGAGTACCTGTCTTGAACTTCTTTGACATTGCCAGGGAAATAAGAAAATATGCGGGCCAGCGAATCACTATTGATTACCGCCTCAATGAGCAGGTCGCAGGCGCTGTTTCCATGAATGTTCCCGGCGAGGAAGATTCATATGTCGTCAAGTCCGTTTTTACTAATCCGATTCCATTCAAGCCTTACGAGAGAACTTACAAAGCCGACGGTCCGGTTGATGCCGTGATTATGGGATACAGAAAGACCGTCATGTTTGTTGCGCAGACCTATGTGACCTTGAGGCGGCTGATTGGGGGGCTTGTCAGTCCGAAGGATCTCATGGGGCCTGTCGGCATTATGACGCTCAGCTATCGCATTGTTGCCGAACGGCCGTTCGTTTACTACGTTTATTTTCTCGGTTTGATCAGCGCGGCGATCGCGGTGTTCAACTTCCTGCCGCTGCCGCCCCTTGATGGAGGTCTGGTCGTGCTCCTGCTGGTTGAGAAAATCAAGGGCTCGGCATTAAGCGAGAGGGTGCAGGCGATTATCGCCTATGCAGGTTGGACGCTGATCGGGTCGCTTATTCTTTATGTCACGTTTAACGATATTGTCAGGAATTTTTTTAGCTGAGTATTGAGGATTACATGCAGGTACACGGAATGACTTTATTCCGACCGATGAAAGGATTCGAAAGCGTTGGATTTGCCGGAGAAAATAACTTCGCAGGAGTACCATGAAAGTATATTTGGTGCTCTTAAAGAGCAAGATAAACAAGTCTATGATCTGATAACCAGGGAGTACGAAAGGCTTCAAAACAGCCTGCAGCTTATTGCTGCGGAGAATCAGTGCTCCAGGGCGGTTCTGGCGGCTCTTGGTTCGGTTGTCCAGAACAAGACAACCGAAGGTTTCCCCGGCGCCAGGTTCCATGGTGGCTGCGAATTTGTCGACGATATCGAAATACTTGCTGCTAATAGGGCTAAAGAGACATTCGCGGCACAATACGCAAACGTCCAGCCGCATTCCGGAACTGCCGCAAACCAGATTGTCCTTACGGCACTGCTGGAAGCAGGCGACAGGATACTCAGTCTCGGCCTTGATCAGGGTGGGCATGTCTCGCACGGGGATCGAGTCTCATTCAGCGGCAAATTCTTTGAAGTTGAAAACTATTACGTCAATCGAGAGACTTTTGTCCTCGACTACCATGCCATCCGGGATCAGGCAATTGCGTTCAGGCCCAAACTGATCATCTGCGGGGCCACCGCGTATTCGCGCGTTATCGATTTTCACGAATTCCGCCGGATAGCAGATGAAACAGGAGCGTATCTTCTGGCCGATATTTCGCACATCGCCGGGCTGGCTATTGCCGGCGTGCATCCGTCACCGGTTGACGAGGCGCATTTCACCACGACAAGCACGTACAAACCCGGCGGACCCCGGGGCGGGCTGATATTGATGGGCAGAGACTACGACAAAACAATCAGCGTCTCCGGCAAACAAAAGCCTCTTTGGGAGCATATCCAGAAAACGACATTCCCGGGAGTTCAGGGGACGCCTTATCTGAATAACATTGCGGCCAAAGCGGTGTTCTTCAAGGAGACACTTTCCGACGAGTACAGAGCCAGACAGTTCAAGATCGTGGAAAACGCCGGAAAACTTGCTAATAATCTGATGAGTCTGGGATATGATGTGCTCACCGGCGGAACAGACAACCACATGGTACTGATTAACGTGGCCAATTTTCGAGAAGGCATGACGGGCGTCATCGCACAGAAATGCCTCGAAGAATGCGGCATTATTGTCAATATGAACAGGCTGCCTTACGACACGAAAAGCATGGCAGTCGCCAGCGGCGTCAGATTGGGCACGCCGATTGTCACGAAAAACGGAATGGGTCCCGCGGAGATGCACAGTATATCTGAATTGATAGATGCGGTATTGAAGGAAGTGGGGGTAGTAACAAATACTGAATACCGGATTGATGAATCGCTAAGCAGTGAAATCAGAAACAAAATCCGGCAACTGTGCGGCAGGTTCCCCATTCGTTAGGAGCTGGATATAGCAAAGTACTATTTTTTTACAATCAAGGCTTCCAGCTTATCCCCCAAACCAAAAGGCATACCAGACCAATAGTAAATATTTATCAGGGCCTTTTTTGAGAAGGTTCGTTTGGGCTTATGACTTTGGTTGGTGTGTGCAGTTGGGGGAATTTTTTTTGAAAACCACCTGTAAACAGCATGGATTTCGGGAATGCCGTAGCTGCGGACTCTTACATGAGATATTTTCTCTTTTATTCCTTTTTGCATGAACAGATTTCTCAAAGTCTTGGCGGTGAAGTAATTGCAATGTCCGGGCGGGTCAACCAGCCTGCCCTTTACCAGGCGCAGGCAGATGGGCAGAGAACCGTAGTTGGGGACGGTTAAATATATTATGCCGCCTTCCTTCACGGCTGCTATTATATGCTTTAAGTGTTCTATCGGTCTTGCTACGTGTTCCAAAGTCGATGTAGTTGTTATGATGTCGAAATAGTTCGGAGCAAGGCCTGCTTCCTCAATGCGAGGTAGAAGTGTATACCCATATTGCTGGGCGTACTCACGTGCCCAGGGCGAAGGATCGCTACCAAAACAAACGCAGCCTCTTTTTTGAAATTGACGTAAGAGAACGCCGTTGCCACAGCCTATATCCAGGACTTTAAGCCCTTCTTTGCCTTGTGTAAGGCTTCTACTTATACGCTCAAACCACAGAACATCGATGCTGCTCTGAACTTCACGGTAGTGGCATTTCACAAGATCACCGAAGTTGAAGTTTACCTGCTCAATCTGTTCGTCTGTTGCATCAGCATAGACAAAGCTACAAAGCCGGCACTTTAACAGGTAATATTTTCCAACCTGGCGTTCTTTCTCGCCTGGGCTGTTACAAACAGGACATTTTTTCATCATCATTAGACTTTGTAAATTTTTTTGAACTGACAGCCCAGGATATCTGGTAAATTGCTCCGATAACGGCCATGAAGACTACTGCGGAGAATAATATCATTGACATTAAAAGAGCGCTCGATTTTTCCACACCGTAGATGCCTAAAAATCCAACCAGTGTGACTTCTCTGACGCCGAGGTTCGATACCGATATCGGCACTCGCCCCAGAACGTAAACGGCCGCGCACAGGCAAACGAGCACCGCCAGAGATGCAGTGACGTTTGCGGCCCGGGCGGACAGGACGTAAAGAAAGCCGCCGCCGATTATATTAGCGATTGTCGTGATAAACGCCATGTTAATGTGAAACCAGGCTCCGACAGTTTGAAAAACCGCTATATGATCAATCAGCGTATGTCCCTTTTGTCGTACGTTGCCGGGCAGGGGGGCGAGCAGGAATTTTAGCATGTTTATAATCTTACCGCCCGTTCTGCCGTTAAGTGTCAAAAATGTGACGGATAATATTACGACTAAAAGGATGCCGCACACGATGAGTAATAGCCACTGGTTCTTAGCTTCGGTCGTCAGGAGTGATACAGGATTTATTATCATCAACGCCCCAAGTCCGAACACCATCATCACGATTATTATTGATAATTGATTGTACACCATGCTGCTCAGAACATTGCTGCCTTTTCCCGTGCTTTTTTTGAGAATATACCATTTTACGCCGGTACTTAGGATGCCGGGGATAATCATGCCGTAAAGAATAGTTATCGCACTTGTACCGAACAGCATGTTGAGACCGACGCTGCAGCCTTGTTTTTTTAGAATTAGCTGCATTTTAATTGAGTTAATAAAGGAGATTACTGCCGTCAGCACCCATACGGCGATCAGGAGCTGCCATCTCGCTGTCCTGACGGCCTGCCGGAATTGACCCAGGTCGATCTGTCTGAAAACCCATACGAGCAGTCCCGCTGTGATTAGGATTCTGATAAGGAGTTTGGCTAATTGTTTGCTGCGAGTCGTCATATCCGCTTCGGATTCCGACAGAGAAGGACTTGCTCTTTCGGTCAGTCTTGCTTTTCTCCGAGAATCAGGACCTTTCTTGAGAGGGTCAGTTGCATTTTGTA
>CAZHBL010000292.1:0-6955 GCA_964530105.1 uncultured Pirellulales bacterium
TTTCAACGTCGCCTACCAGCCGCAAATCAATACTTACAACGGAAACAGCAACGTCCAATTCGTTCTGACCGACATCCAGTTCGAATAAACGCCTCAGCGACGCCTTATCTTTTTTCAACCGTTAACTTCTCAATCTTGAACTGCCCTAATGTGGGGGCCAGGTTCAACATGTCCCCCGGATCGCCGTTGCCGGAAGCCAGTGCGATATGCCCCGCGTCATAGCCGCCCCGCCCGCCACCTCTGAAAGACGCGTCAAGCCCGATCCATTTACCGCCTATATAAGCCTGGGTCCAGGCATGTCCGCCGAAACCCTGTTGGCCAAGAAAGTCATCCACATAAGCCACCCCGGCAACCACCTGGGCCGGTATCCCGACGGCCCGGCACATCGCAGCGGTAAGGACCGCAAATTCCGAGCAATCCCCCTGCCTGCTGGCTGCAACTTCCGCCGCTGTTGCGTAACCGACCGACAGGCTTCTGTTCTCAATATACTGGCCCACAAACGCCTCTATTTTCCGTGCCGCCTCAGCCGCATCCTTGGTGCCGCCAACCGCACGACGGGCAAGCTCGATGACCTGTTCGTTATCGCTTTGAAGGTATCTTGTTGGTTTTGTGGCCTCACGGATCGCCGTATCTTTGCCCCTGTAAGGAAACTTAACTCCCGCCGGAGCGGCAAGGGGCACGACTTTCAGGATTACTTTGCCGCCATCAAGCTTTTGTGCTTTCTGATTATCATTGGATGGTATCGTGAAATCGGATGCTTCCTTAATCGGGCTTAAAAGATAAGTTATGGACTTTGTCGAGGATAGATTATTCAACGGCTCCGGACTCGCCAGAAACATTTTATCGATCAATTCCAGCACGTCGTTCTGGCCCAGCGCGAATTCCTTAGCGCAGGCAACCATCTCAACCTGCATACCTGCTATGGGCGTGATAGTCTTTTGCATCTGAAGATCCCGGTCAACGTAACTGGTGCTGACAACTTTACCTGCTCCCGGCATATTAAGAGTCGTCGTTACTTCTCTCAGACTCACCACTCGGCCGAGCAAATCGACGTTTTGCTCCTGTCCGACAAGTATATCTGCATCAAGTGCCTGCATCATTCCGGGGCTGAATATCTTGACCGTATACTGCGTGCCCTCTTTCAGTCCCTTCTTCATAGTCAGCAGACGCAAACCTTCGGACATCACCGCACCCTGCGGCCATTGAAGCGTGCTTTTCTGCTCAGCTCCCATTGAAGTTGTAGTCAAAGTTATCACACCCTGCTTATCCACCTGGCCTGCCATTTTCATAACCATTGCGCCCAGTTTCTGTATCACCTCAAAACCCAAAGGCTCGCCGCTTGTCGTCTCGATACTGGTTTCGGTCATTTCAATCGTCACCGAAATACCGCCCCGGCTTATCGTGATACTGACCTGCTCGGAGCTGGTCACTTTGTCCCCGGAGATGGTTCGAGTCTCGACGGCGTGGCCGACCTTTTTGCCTTCCATGAATACGGCTAAATATTCCGTCTCATCTGACTCAGTCTTCGAGCCGGCCAAGCATGGGCTGATCAGACAGGCAATTACAGCAAAAATTGAGCAAACGCTTAGAGCATACTTAATTTTCATCGTCCAGTTCCTTTCTGAGTTATTATTATCAATGGTTATTATAGGCCCAAATCATAATCTTTCACTATAATATTTTCGAGCAGAAGTTAATTCACTCTGAAACGACTTTTCATTTTCGCCTGTACCCGGGCGCACAGGTTGCATTATCCGACCTTTTAGTCTAAGATATCCTGGATTCAAGTAGATTGATAAACTATGGTTATATAACCAGTAAGCAACAAAAATTATGACTTTCAATGAACTGTTAGCAATAGTCCGGCCGGAAAAGGGCTTGCGTATCCGTACCGATTCGAGGCTTGTCAAGGACGGAGATATCTTTGTCGCAGTCAAAGGCACAGCTTACGACGGCCACAACTTTATCGACCAGGCCCTTATCAACGGCGCCGGGTACATCGTCTGTCAGCAGGATGGGCAATACTCGATACGCGATGGCCGGCACGAATCGGTAATCGTTGATGATACCGCAGAGGCGGCAGCGATTCTCGCGCAGGCGGCCAGCGGCAACCCGGCTTCGCAGTTAACGAATCTGGCAGTCACAGGCACAAACGGAAAGACCACTGTGGCGTTCCTGGTTCAGTCGGTCATCCGGCAGGCCGGTCAAAAATGCGGCCTGATCGGCACGGTTATGTACGACACCTGCTCGGGCAGTATTCACCAGGCGCCTCTGACTACACCCGGTTGTCTGGATATAGCCGCCAAACAACACGTGATGGTCGAAAACGGTGCGAAGTATATGGTAATCGAGGCAAGCAGCCACGCCCTTTCGCAAAACCGGCTGGCACAGATTAGCTTCAAAGCCGCCGCTTTTACCAATCTTTCAGGCGATCATCTGGATTATCACAAAACAAAAGAAGAATATTTGGCCGCCAAGACCAGACTCTTTTCGGCTCTTTCACCGGACGCTGCGGCAGTATTGAACAAGCAATCCCCCGAAGCCGAATTTATCGCCGCCCAAACCCGCGCCGGGCTTCTATGGTACGCCATCGGGGAGAAAACGGATGTCACCGCCCATATCGAGTCGATGGATACGACCGGGACGGTTTTTAACATAGAATATGCAGGCCAATCCTCGATAGTGAGAACTCCGTTGCTTGGCCTGTATAATGTCAGCAATTGCCTGGCTGCAGCGGGGCTGTGTCTTGCAGCCAGTTTTGAATTGGATACGATCTCCGCCGGTCTATCGGCTTTGAAAACGATACCCGGCCGACTTGAAAAAATTGACGCCGGCGATTTCTCCGTAATTATAGATTACGCCCACACCGACGACGCCCTGAAAAATGTCCTCACGACATTAAAGCCGCTGTGCAAAGGCAATTTGCGAGTTGTCTTCGGCTGCGGCGGAGACAGAGACAAGACCAAACGCCCGCGCATGGCTAAAGTCGCAGAGGAACTTGCCGATTTTGTTATTGTAACCAGCGACAATCCACGAACCGAAGAACCCACTGACATCATAAATGACGTGGTCGCTGGTTTTGAAAACGGAGAAACACAAACAATAGCAATTGAACCGGACCGAAAAAAGGCTATCGAGTTAGCTATAAAAAGTGCCGACAAAGACGATATTGTGCTGATCGCGGGAAAGGGACACGAAGATTATCAAATCATCGGAACCAAAAAATCCCACTTCAGCGACAAGGAAATCACCCAGGAGTGCCTGAAAAAACGAAGATGAAAGAATTCCTAATAAAAGATTTGGGAACAATAACAAAAGCAAAGCTTCCGGCTCCGTTTGATAAGTATAATGTTTCTTTCACCGGCGTAAGCACGGACTCGCGATCTACAAAAGCTGGCGACTGCTTTTTTGCGATCCCGGGCGAGAATTTCGACGGGCACGATTACATTTGCGATGCCTTTGCAAAAGGCGCCGTTTGTGCCGTTGTCAGCAAAGATATCGACGATGAAAAATCCCCCGGCAGGTGCCTGCTTAAAGTTGAGGATACGATCCAAGCACTCGGTGAGCTGGCCCGAGAATATCGCCGGCAGGCCGGTTACAAAGTCGTCGCGATAACAGGTTCGGCGGGCAAAACAACCACCAGGCAAATCATTTATCACGCCCTGAGCCGGCGATTCAGCGTTCATCAGTCACCAAAGAGCTTTAATAATCAGATTGGAGTGCCCTTGACGCTGCTCGGTGCCGGCATAGAAGACCAGATAGTTATCGCCGAACTCGGCAGCAATCATCCCGGTGAAATATCCTACCTGACCCGCATCGCCGAGCCGGATATCGCAGTGGTCACGAACGTTCACCCGGCCCACCTGGAAGGATTCGGCGACTTGCAGACAATTATCCGGGAAAAACTGTCCATATCCGAAGGACTCAGGTCCGGCGGCACTTTGATAATCAACTGTGATTTCGGCCGGCTTCTGGAAGCCTGCCGAGCAATAGATTTAAAATTTATAACATTTGGTAAATCAGATGGCTGCGACTATCATGCCGGCAACATTCGCCTTGACAGGTCGGCCAGCCGGTTCACTATTGACGGCACAGAAGTTTTCCTGCCGTTGGCCGGTCCTGGCAACGTCGAAAATGCAACGGCCGCCTGGGCCGCTTGCAGCCAATTAGGATTGACGATAGACGATTTCGCGCAGGCTCTCGCGACCCTCTCGCCCGTTTCCATGCGGACCGAACTGCTGGAGATCGGGACGCTGACGGTTTTAAGCGATTACTATAATGCAAACCCGGCTTCGATGAGAAACGCTCTGGAAATCCTGGCTAACCTCGACCCGACCGGGCAGCGCAGAGAGGTTTTCATCTGCGGCGACATGGCCGAATTAGGTCCGCAAACAGAGAATTTACACATCGAGCTTGGCAGAAATATTGCGCAGGCCGGGGTGAAATTGTTGCTGGCCGTCGGCAGGTTCGCGAAAATCGCCGCCGAAGCCGCACAGGCAAACGCCGATAACTATTTGGAAATAAAATGCTTCGAAGATACCTTTTCAGCTTGTAATAATCTGCATGAATTCATAAAAGATTACGATATAATATTGGTAAAAGGTTCGCGGGTAGCCAAATTAGAAGTAGTTGTCGATAAATTAAAGGAACTTTTTTCGAGAAGTTTATCTCGTGAAGCGAGATAAGAAATGTAAGAGGCGAGATGATATACCACTTTTTATGGTATTTTCGTGAGATTTTCACACACCGGCTCGGCTTTTACGCCTACCAGAACGTAGTCTTTCGCTCGGTAGCGGCAATATTGACCAGCCTTGTGATTGCCCTTGTAATCGGGCCGAAGATTATTCGCTGGCTGATGCGTAAAAAAATCGGCGACCGCCCGGAGTTCCATCACGCCACCCTGAACGAATTGACCAAGGAAAAGGCCAATACCCCCACGATGGGGGGACTAATTATCATTCTTGCGACAGTCACGACCACTTTACTATGGGCAAAACTTAACAATCCCTTTATTCAAAAAGCTATTGTCCTGGTTATATGGTTCGCCGCTTTAGGGGCCGCCGATGACTGGCTGAAGCTCACCGCCGGCGCTCGGCAGCGCAGCAGAAACGGACTAAGGCCATGGGAAAAACTCATCTTCCAAATCGGCGGAGCCGTACTGATCGCATCGTTCCTATACGCTGACTTTGTCAATATAGACGATGCCAAATTATTCTGGCTGCCGTTCTACAAGCACGGCCTGCCGCTGGCCAACTGGATGTTCATATTGATAGCGATTTTCTATTTGACGGCGACCAGCAATGCGGTGAATCTTGCCGACGGTATGGACGGCCTGGCCGCCGGCTGTGTGGGAATGGTTTCTCTGGTTCTGGCGCTGCTCTGCTATGTAGCCTCCGAAACGATGGCCCGCGCCACTCCGGTGACCTGGGCGAGTTATCTTCTGCTGCCCGCAATACCTCAGGCCGGCGAATTGTGCATCTTCTTCTCGGCGATCCTGGGGGCCGTGCTCGGCTTTTTATGGTTCAACTGCCACCCGGCCCAGACATTCATGGGTGATGTCGGCTCGCTTCCGTTAGGTGCGGCAATGGGATACGGCGCCATCGTAACGAGAAATGAAATTCTGCTGCTGGTAATCGGCGGAGTTTTCGTCATGGAACTGATGAGTGTCGTGCTGCAGGTTGGCTATTTTAAATACACCGGCGGCAAACGGCTTTTCAGATGCGCCCCCATCCACCACCATTTCCACCTGATCGGCTGGAGCGAGCCGCAGGTGGTAGTGCGTTTCTGGCTCTTGTCCGCAGCCTTCGCCGCACTGGCTCTTGCCACACTGAAAATCCGCTGACTTTCTACCCTTATTAGACGGAATTTACTGGATAATCCTGTTATCTTGCCAAAATCATGGACTCACTACCCGGTTGTAGATGCGGACATCATCGATCAGGACGGAGAAGAAACGTCCTGCATCTATGGTTTTAGGCTGGTTTCAAGAATGGGGCACTTTTTTATATTTTTTGACATTTTTTTGATTTTTTTATTGACACGCTTGAAAATAGAGCTTAAAACCCTGTTGAAGAAAAGCGAAGTACGCGAGTAAAGTAAATACGGCGGTACAATTTTTTTAATTTAATATAGATAGGAGGTAAAAAGCAATGCGCAAAAAAACCTCTTTCATTCCGGTAATCCCTATACTTGTTTTTATGATAGCAGGCCAGTGCTTTGCTGATGTGTCGGCGAAATTTAAGCAGGCACAGACGCATCAGGAACAAGGACAGCACGAATATGCTGAGCAGATTTACAAACAAATCGTAAGAGACCATCCCGTTACCGACGATGCTTTACAGGCACAGAAGAATCTTGCTATTTTGTATGTTGATTGGGATAAGCAGCCGCAGGCGCAAGCAGCTTTGCAGGAATTGATTGGTAACTTTTCCAAACACAAAGATCTTCCAACAGCAGTTACCTACGTGGCAGATGCATACCGGAAATTGGAAAGACACGAAAAGGCATGTGAGATTTACCAATACGTGGTCGACAAATGGCCTGAGGACGAGCATGCGATGTGGTCGCAAATGGGCCTGGTCATTTCAAACACTTGTCTCGGAAATAACAATTCCGCTGAGAAAGCTTTTAAAAAGTTATGCAGCGACTATTCAGGATACGAACTCCTGGCCAAGGCAATATGCCTGGTAGCTGATAATTATCGCAGATTGGAAAGATACGAAAAGGCCTGTGAGCTTTACCAACGTGCTCTTGACAACAAGCCTGATGTTGAGTCCGCATTATGGTCGCTAATGGGTCTGGCGATTTCGCATATCGGGCTTGGTGATTTTGACGCCGCTGGGGCTGCTGTTGATAAATTGCTTGATGATTTTACCGAATATGACCGCATATCCATAGCGACTTGCATGATAGCGGATGAATATCGCAAGTCAAATAAATACGAAGAAGCTTCCGG
>CAZHBL010000293.1:0-6934 GCA_964530105.1 uncultured Pirellulales bacterium
TTGTCCGGCGGAATATCTCCTTCGGCGGAAAATGGCTCGACGTCGAAAACAAAGCTATGCCGCTGATTAAATTCAAGGACAATCTCGTGGATAAAGATCCGCATTTTGTGGACGCCGAGCATAAGGACTTTCGGCTACGGCCCGATTCGCCCGTCTTCGCCCTGGGATTTAAGCAAATCCCCATAGAGAAAATCGGTCTGTATCGTGACGAGTATCGTACAAGCGGAATCGGCCTGGAAGAATAAACAACGATATACTGAGAACGTCGATCAATCACTCTATGAACGTCACTGATTTTTAAATGGAGAACAAAATGAGAAGACACGACAATTCCATTGCTCGCCGTTCGTTCCTGAAAGGGACACTCGCAGCAGCGACACTTGCTTCGGTCACAAACGCCTTAGCAGCAGAGAAACCGGCCGATGAAAAACAAGGCTCGGGTTCGGTGAGCCTGCGCGAGAAGTTCTTCGGCTGCATTGCCGGCTGCCATATCGGCTCGGCGATGGGCGCCGTCGTCGAAGGATGGTCATGGGACAGAATCGAACGGCAGTACGGCACGCTCGATAAGCTGCTGGGCTACCATCACTACGGAAACAGCAACAACTGGATGCGCGAGCCCGGCACAACCGAGGACGGCGTGGAACGCCAGAAGCTGATGATTACCGCGATAATCGAAAAGCAGGACCGTATCAACGCCGAGGACCTGCGCCGGGCCTGGGTCGATCACATGAATCCCAACGCGGCAGGATTGGTCTCCGAGCCGTTCGAGGGAGCACTGCTGGCGATGGCTAAGACCCACATTCCTGCCGCGGACATCGGCAAGTACTGCGATTATTCCGGCCTGGTCTCGCTCTCGCGGTCATGTCACCCTATCGGTCTGATCAATGCCGGCGACATACAGGGGGCAATCGACGACGTTCGCGAAATCGGTCAGCTTTACAACACGGCCAACAGTCGGGGCATACTCTGGGCGGAAGTCGTTGTCACCGCCATTGCCGCGGCGACGAAGCCTGGCGCGACCGTTGACAGCGTGCTCGGCGCCATCTTCGATAACTGCGACAAGGTCGATACGCGCTTTACCAGGCGAGCCGGCATTCGCGGCGAGATCGAACGGGCGCTGAAACTGACGGCCGATTGCAGTGATTTCCGACAGATGCGCAAGAAATTCGACACCATCTACAACGGCTCGGGAGTTCCCTACGCCCACAGCTACGCCAACGAAATCGTCACCAAGGGCGTCTGCATATTCAAAATGACAAAGGCCGACACATGGGAGGCGATGAAGGCCGGCGTCAATATGGGCCGGGACACAGACTGCCTCACTGCCGTCACCACCGGCATTTCCGGGGCGCTCTCAGGGGCCGACTCGATACCAAATGCCTTGATCAAACAGACTGATTATGCGACATCCGTCAATCCGCATACGAACTCGCAGCGCACTTTGAGAGAAACTTCAGACGGCCTCTACAATGCTTTCAAAGCCAGGCTTGCGAAAATGAAAGCCTTCGCCGAAGAAATGGGAGCCGCTTAAATTCTTAAGCCTCAGTTTGACCGAAAGAAAGCAGGAGAGCGAAAATGAACAAATTGCATGAAATCCTTCTGAGCCTGGTTCTCTGTCTGCCGCCAGCGGCCGGTGGTCAATCGACTGCCGCTTCAAACGCTCCTTACCCGCCGAGCAAGTTCATCACAAAGCTCACATGGTCGCCGGACATCGTTAAGATGGAAGGCTGCATGAGCGGCGATAACTGGCCGGTCGCCTGGGTCAGCGACAGCCTCCAGATCACGGCCTTTTGCGATGGGCGCGGCTTCTCTAAGCAGGCCCCTGATTTGTCGCTGGGCTTTGCGAGGGTCGTTGGCGATCCGCCCGGCTTCAGCGCGGAGAATTTCGAAAGCGATGCCGATACGCCGATGGGCGGCGGCTCGTCCGGCATCAAAGCCAGCGACATGCTCGCCGTGGACGGCATCCTTTATATGTTCGTCAGAAACTACAAGCCGCCCGGCTCCGATGATTTTACGAACTCTCGATTAGCCTGTTCGACCGACCTCGGCGCGAGCTGGACGTGGACCGATTGGCATTTTTCAGAGACGTTCGGCTGCCCGGCATTTGTGCAGTTCGGCATGAATTATCAAAGAGCGAGAGACGACTATATCTATATCGCTTCGCAGGCAAACGACAGCGCTTATGGTTATTCGCCGGACATAGTGCTGGCACGGGCGAGAAAAGACCGGGTCATGGCCAGAAACCGCTACGATTTTTTTGCCGGCCTCGATGATAACGGCAAGCCTCTCTGGTCGCCGGACATCTCGAAGCGAAAGCCCATATTCACCGACCCGAAAGGCACGCAGCGTATCGCAATCACACATAACGCCCCTCTCGGCCGCTATATTCTGGCGACCTCTCACCAGACCGGCGGCAAGGCAACGCACACCGCCGCTTTGGGAATTTTCGAAGCCCCCGAACCCTGGGGGCCGTGGTCTACGCTCTACTATGACGACCACTGGTCGGTCGAGGACGGCAAGGACTGCCGGACATACCACCATCGATTCCCGCCGAAATGGATCAGCCCCGACGGCAAAACAATGTGGCTGCTATACTCGGGCCTGGACTGCGGCCTGTACACCTTCTGTGTAAAAAAGGCAGTGCTCGAAACTGCGCCGAGTCAGGCCGATGTCACCGGGACATTCTCCATAGTTGCCGTCGATCCTCAGACAGGTGTATGCGGAGCGGCTGTCGCAAGCAAATATCCCGCCGTAGGTAAAATCGTGCCGTACGCGCGGGCCGGCGTCGGAGCGTTCTGCACGCAGCATTGGCATAATCCACCATGGGGAGAAATCGCACTCGATATGCTTGCCAAAGGCGAACTGCCCGAGCAGGTCCTGGCCGAGCTGCTGCGTGACGATGACCAGCGTGACAAGCGTCAATTAGCCATCATCGACATGTCGGGCCGGGCGGCAAACCGCAACCCCGCCAATGCCGATCCTTCGGGCACGTGGTGGGGAGCCGCATCGGGTAAATACTACGCATGTCAGGGCAACACGCTGGTCGGCCAGGATGTGATTTTCGCTATGGCAAGGGCATACGAACATACCGAAGGCAGCCTTGCCGACCGGTTGATGGCAGCCCTGATAGCCGGCGATTGTGCCGGCGGCGACCATCGGGGACGCCTGGCTGCCGGCATCCGCGTAGCAAAACAAGGCGTCGACGGCTACTGGCTCGAACTTTACGTCGACAAGAGTGACGACGCCGTGACTGATCTTGCAAAAAAATACGCCGCCCTGGACCACGAGGCCAAAGGCGCCTGGCGAGGCGGCAAGTTGCCGTGGCGAGGCCGTCCCGGCCTTGCGTCCCACTGGCATCTTGCCAGTGGTAAAGAACAAGGGCAAGATGCCCTCGCCGCACCGGCAAAACCGAACCACCGACTAAAACCGAACAGTAAATGAAAATAGCCAGCTTCAATGTAAACTCTTTGCGGGTACGTTTGCCCATAGTCCTTAAATGGCTCACCGCCAATCAGGTCGACGTCCTCTGCGTGCAGGAAACCAAAGTCCAGGACGACGATTTCCCCGCCGAGGCGTTCGACGATATCGGCTACTATTACGTTTTCAAAGGCCAGAAAAGCTATAACGGCGTCGCCATATTCAGCAGGCACCGGATCGAGCAGGTTGAATACGGCCTGCCCGACGAGCCGAAGGACGAGCCGCGCCTGATTAAATCGAATATCAACGGCATCGCCATTGTCAACACTTACGTCCCGCAGGGCTACCTGCCTGAGTCCGTAAAGTTCCAGTACAAACTCGACTGGTTCGGCCGCCTGCTTAGTTATTTCCAGCAGAATTTCACGCCGGAAGGCCCCGTGCTTTGGGTAGGTGACCTGAACATCGCGCCGAAGCCCATTGATGTGTACGACCCGCAAACGCTGCTGGGACACGTCTGCTTCCATCCGGATGTGCACAAGGCCCTGGACGAAGTTATGGCCTGGGGCTTCGTCGATGTATTTAGAAAGCACTGCAGCAAGTCCGGTGAATATACGTTCTGGGATTATCGAATGAGAAACACTTTCGACCGCAATCTCGGCTGGCGCCTCGACCACATCATGGCCAGTATGCCCTTAGCTGAAAAAAGCACCGCCTGCTACATAGACAAAAAGCCCCGCGCCGCCGAACGCCCAAGCGACCACACACCAGTCGTAGCCGAATTCAACTGGCCCTAACAGTCTGCCCGGCACGAATTTGCAAATTGTCTATTTGTAATTGTGCAACAAACTAAAAGTCAAACCTTAACAGACTGACGTATAAGGCGCGTAGTCAAACGACTACGAGAAATTACAGCAAACGTTTAAACCTCAAAGCCAAACCTGTCAGATTGACTTATCATGTACGTAGTCAGATGACTACGACGAATTATAACAAACTTATCACCCTCAACGCCGAGTTTGGCGTATTGACGTACCAGGTGCGTAGTCAGATGACTACAATAAACGGCGACTAACACTTCATTGTCAACGAACATTCTTTTCTAATGTTCCAAAGGCTGTGAATAATCCAACAGCCGGTAGCCTCGACGCCACTCTGGTAACCATTGGGCTGACGGGTCGGATGATCTATACGCAAGAAGCCATATCCAAGCTTCGCCTTGAGCTTGTCACCTTGTCAGATTATTAAATTATGTCACTCAATCCAGTTTTCGATAATTTATGCCTGCAACGTCGAAACGTTTCAGGTGATAATTGAGCCGGGCAAGAAAGTTCTCATAGTTCTTCTCCATCTCCGGCGACCAGGCGACCTCGGCCAGCGCCGCCGCCCGTGGGTAGGCCATATAATAACGATGTTCGGTGGTCGAAATAAACTCGCCCCACAATTGGCCCTGAACACCCAACACGTGCCCGGCCTTCTCGGCGGCGATGTCCTTCGGAATCGGCTCGAATCCGTAAACCTTCTCTAACGGCAGGTTGCCGCCAATCGCCTTTGGCTCCCCCTCGGAAGGCCCCTGGTAATAATCGAAGTAAGTGTGCGAGGTCGGCGCCATTACCACATCGTGTCCGGCGTTGGCCGCGGTAATGCCCCCCTGCTGTCCCCGCCAGGACATAACCGTCGCGCCCGGGGCAAGCCCGCCCTGCAGGATTTCGTCCCACCCGACGAGTCGCCGGCCGTGACTCGTCAGGAACGAATCCATCTGCTTGATAAACCAGCTATGCAGTTCGGCCTCGTCCTTCAGGCCCAGCTCACGCTTCAAAGCCTGCATTTCCTCGCTTTTCTTCCAGTGCTCGATATTCGCCTCGTCGCCCCCGATATGAATATACTCGCTCGGAAACAATTCCATCATTTCGGTCAGCACGTTCTGCATGAATTCAACCGTCTTCGGATGCGGCGCCAGGACCCTCTCGTTGGCGGCCCATCGCTTCTCGACCGGCAGGGCGCTGAGCTTTTCCGGATACAGGCCAATCTCAGGATACGAGACAATCGCCGCACCGGTATGGGCGGGCATCTCGATTTCAGGCACGATATTGACATAACGGACCGCCGCGTATTTGACAATTTCGCGAATATCATCCTGGCTGTAAAATCCGCCGGGGCGTTTATCGCCGGGGCCTTCGGTCCCCTGCCCGCGACGCATCGTAGTAAAATCCATACACGAGCCGGTCTCTGTCAATTTCGGATACCGCTTGATTTCGAGCCGCCAGCCCGTATCGTCGGTCAGGTGAATCTGCAGGCTGTTGAATTTATGCAATGCCATAACGTCGATAAACCGCATCAAATCCTGCTTCGGTATGAAATGCCGTGCCGGATCGACAAGCAGGCCCCGCCACTTAAAACGCGGATAGTCGGTAATCCTCACACAAGGCACTTTCCACTCCACGCCTTCGACCTTTGTCCCGCTTAACACCTGTTCAGGCAGAAGCTGCCGCAGCGTCTGAATACCATAGAAAAGCCCCGCCGGCTCCTTCGCTTGAATCGAAATACGCCTCGGTGTCACTCTGAGCATGTAACCTTCGTCGCCGAGTTTGGACAAATCTTCATCAAGCCTCAAGGTTATCGAGCCCCTTCGCCGCTGCGAGGCATCGGCCAGGCTCAACTTGAATCCCATCGCAGGGGCCAGGGCGTCTATCAATTTAGCCGCCTCAGTCGCGGCTTCGTTTTCCGCTGCGACACGCGTATCCAGCCCGATCTCGAAGTAACCATCGTTAACCTCCATCGAGACCGGCTGCGGGATTACGCTCAACGATTCGCCGGCCTGTTCGGCCGCCGGGCAAATCGCGATAAATACAACCAGGATTATTGCTATTTGTACGCTTTTCCTAATCAGCATAAATTACCTCCCGAGATCATAAATGACGCTATAAACATCTGAAAATCCCTGTCGAACATGTAACATAAGCTTTATACCAGATTTCCTTCACATAGACTACAATATCCCGGATGCAATCATAGCCCGGTCTCCGTTCTACCCCTTTTGAGGTAAATTGGGTTTGTTTTTTCAAGTAGCCTTTCCTTGTCTTGTCGCCGAACTATGAACCATAATATTGGCTTTGAATTGGCTTTGTTTTTTGCCGCCCAAAACCACTTAAAACCATAAAATTGTCCATAACTCCTTACTGACACTGAATTAACACTACTTTGCCCATTTTAACATTGGCTTTGTTTTTTCAAATAGGTATCCTTTTTCGCTCGTTTAGGATTTAGATATTCGGATTTAGTATTTCCGGCCGAAGGCCGGTATTGGGTTTGTTTTTTCAAATTAACCCATAGCCACAGAGGCAAAGAGGCCACAGAGAAATAAGCTATAGTAATTAATGAATCACAAATAATAATATCTTCTTCATTTTTCTTAATTCACTACGAACAACGAACTATGAACTATGAACTTTTTACTATCAACTTTGTGTGGTTTAGCCATTTGCTATGCGGCGAAAAGCCCATAGGAAACCGTTTCAAT
>CAZHBL010000294.1:0-6931 GCA_964530105.1 uncultured Pirellulales bacterium
CCGTCGTCCGGTCGTCCATATTTTCGTGATATGAGCCGGTCCAGCGGAAAGTTTTGCTCTGAGGCCTTAATTCCAGTCCCGTCAGGTCAACGTTCCTGCCGGCGAAGATTTCTGCCAGATCGAACGGGCAATCCGAGCCGATCACGCCGACGAACCTGACTGGTGAAAAAAAGCTGGCCGCCATGCTGAAGTAGACGGCCGCTCCGCCAAGACAGTTCTCCCGAACGTCGCCGGGCGTCTTGACCGTATCAATTCCTATCGAACCTGTTACCAATAATGACATATCTATGCTCGCTATGTTTATGTTTGGAATTTCTTTAACGTGTTGTCTATTCTTTTCAGGGTTTTTTCTTTACTCAACAGTCGGACCGAATCGAAGATGGGCAGGCTGATGGTGGTTCCGCAAATTGCTACGCGCAGCGGCTGGGCGATTTTGCCCAGGCCGACTTGTTTTTCTTCGGCTAACCCGCGCAGTATATCCTCAATGCCCTGTTCCGTTAGTTCGTCCATCGCTGCAAGCTTTTCCCGAACGATTGCCAGAACCGCCAGACCGTCATTTTTAAGCAGGATTTTCTTAACCGCTTTGTCGTCGTATTTGATTTTGTCGTTGTCCACAAACAGAAATTCGCTCTTTTGCTCGATCTGAGCCAGGGTCCTTGAGCCCTCGCAGAGCTTTATGATTGTTGAGAGAAGTTCGTCGTCGGCAGATGCCATCGGGGACTCGATAATGTTCAAGTAACTCCTGAGATGCCGGAGGAGTTTTTCCGCCGAAACCATCCGGATGTGCTCGGTATTGAAGGAGAGCAGTTTCTGCCGGTCGAACAGGCTGTTCGATTTGGTCAGGCGCGAAATATCGAAGGCACTGATCAGCTCGTCTACCTGCATGATCTCGCGATTATCGCCTGGATTCCAGCCCAACAGGGCGAGGAAATTCACCATGGTTTCGGGCAGGTAGCCGCTCTTGAAGAAATCTACGATGTTGATTTCCGGCAGGGCTACGCCGAGATGCTTTGCCATCGCGTCGATGTTGGGCATGTCCGGCGTGGTTTTACCGCTGATAAAAGAATCGAGTTCGTCTTGACTGATATTGCCCGCGGCGGCGAATGTTTCGAGGTCGATCTCCTGCGCTGCCTTGATTGCATTGCGAAGGGCCTTCGGACGTTCGCGTTTGGAGAGTTTGCCGCCGGTATCACTGACCGTGACTGACATGTGGGCGTATTTCGGGAGCGGAGCATCCGGAAACAAAGCCTGCCATAAGGCCTGCTGGCCCGGCGTATTGTTGAGATGTTCCTGGCCGCGAATAATGTGTGTAACTTTCATCAGGTAGTCGTCGACTACGCAGGCAAAATTGTATGTGGGAAAACCGTCGCTTTTCAGGATGATAAAATCGCCTATCTCGTCGGCGGCAAAGGTAATCACACCGCGGACCACATCCTGCACCACGATCGGCTCGGCCTGCGGCACCGCGAAACGGACTGTGACGGGCCGGCCTTCAGCGCGGGCTTTTTCAGCCGCTTCGGAGTCGGGAAAGTCTTCAGGCCGGGAGTAGGAAAAGCTATTCTTCTGAGCCTCAGCTTCATTGCGAAGTGCGCCGAGCTCTTCGGTAGTCTCGAAACAATAATAGGCCTTTTTTTCGTCGAGAAGTTTCTTTATATATTTATCGTAGATATCTTTACGCTGAGATTGCAGGTATGGCCCGTTGGATCCGCCTGCTTCCGGGCCTTCGTCCCATTGGATTCCGAGCCATTTCAGATCGTCTATGACCTGCCGTGCGGCGGTCGGCGTGTTCCGCTTCTGGTCCGTATCCTCGATTCGGAGTATGAACGTTCCGCCAGCCCGCCGGGCCCAAAGCCAGTTGAACAGGGCGGTCCTGGCTCCGCCAACGTGCAAATAACCCGTCGGAGATGGTGCAAAACGCGTTACGACTTTTTCAGGCATAGCGTACAGTTCCTCATTAGCTGCAAAATATGTGAAACGCATAGGTTACGCTGCCCGGCAGATATTGTCAAGTACAAGTAAGGCAGAACCTTAAAGAACGTTTAAAAAGTTTGCACTTATTGTGCAGGTTTTGTATTTTTGTAAAGCCAGCAACGGGTTGAATGATCTTGATGGTAAATATCGCTTTCGAGAAAGGTTGAAAATGTGGCCGCGAATTGGGACGATTCCGACGTTCAGCATCTTTTATTGTATTGGTATTTTAAGCCATTATCTAATCAGCTACCTGCTCGCCGGACGTCTTCGGTTGCGCCACCGGGTCTGGATCACTGTCAGCATCTGCTATAATTTTGGGATGATTGTCGGCGCTAAGGCGCTGTATGACATTCAACACACACAACTTGATTTGGGGGCGCTGCTATCAATCAGCCATTATGTGCAGGGTGGATTATGGGGCGGGCTGCTGGTTTATTTATGCTTGTCCGTGCCGGTGGTATTGGTTTTGTCGAAGCACAGGCGAGCGGCGCTCGATCTGATCGCACTATCGATTCCGATCCCGTGGATTTTCGCCAAGCTCGGATGCCTGTTTAACGGCTGCTGCTACGGTCGAGAGTGCTCCATGCCCTGGGCGGTTACATTTCCCGAAGGAACCGCAGGCGCTCCGGCAGGAATTCCGCTGCACCCGGTAGAGATTTACGAGATACTTCTCGTCTTGTGTATTCTTGGCGTCTTTACGATATTGAAGCGCCGATGGGGCTCCGGAACGATGCTGCTTTGGTTTCTTATTCTCTACGGCCTCGGACGGGCGGCCATTGAGATGTGGCGGGGTGATACCAATCATCATCTGTACATCGGCCCGCTGACTTTGTCGCAGCTAATCTGCCTGGTCGTGGCCGGTGTTTCCATTCCCGTGCTGTACTTCTTACGGCACCGCCGCCGGGCCATCCCGAAACGCATGGGTAACTGAAGAAATTCTGAAAAAAAATGTGTTTTTCGCCGGATAAGGTTTTGGTTTGACGGCGATTGTTTGTCCGGTTACACTTTTAGCGTATACTTCGTTTTGTCGTCGAACAGGTTGTTGATTCAAAACATGTTATAGTTGCTGATTAGGAGGTACAGGAGTCATGAGGAATAAAGCAATTAACAGGCGTCGGTTCTTAAAACGCGCTGCCGGCACCGCCGCCGGGGCGGCCGGTTTCCCTTACATCGTTTCGTCGTCGGCGCTGGGCGGGGCGGGCAATACCGCCGCCAGTGAAAGAATTACCGTTGGCTGCGTCGGTGTCGGGCCTCAGGGCAGCGGCGATATGGGCAATTTCCTCAGGCAAAAGGATGCCCATGTGGTGGCGGTCTGCGACGTCAAAGACCCCGTGCTAAAAGCTGCTCAGGACAACGTTAACGGACACTATCAGGGCACCGGCTGCGCCGCTTACAAGGACTTCCGCGAGCTTATGGCGCGTGATGACATCGACGTGGTTCTCGCGGCCACGCCGGACCACTGGCACGTGCTAATCGCGCTGGCGGCGGTCAGGGCGGGAAAGGACGTGTATCTGGAAAAGCCGATGGGACTGAGCCTTGCCCAGGACCAGGCTCTTCGTACGGCCGTGCATCGTCACGGCAGAGTTTTCCAGTTCGGCACGCAGCAGCGATCAGAGCGCAATTTCCGTTTTGCCTGCGAGCTGGCGCAGAGCGGCCGGCTCGGCAAACTGCACACCATTAACGTATGGTCTCCCGGCAGCAGCCAGGGCGGGGACCCGAAGCCAGTGCCCGCGCCGGAATGGCTCGACTACAACATGTGGCTGGGACCAGCGCCTTATACGCCATATACGAAGGACCGCTGCTCGAACAAGCTGTGGTGGTTTATTTCCGATTATGCGCTCGGTTTTATCGCCGGCTGGGGCGTTCATCCTCTGGACATAGCCCTCTGGGGCGGGGGCGAAAAAGTGGCCTGCCCCATGGAGATAGAAGGCAAAGGTGTCTGGCCCACTGAAGGAGTAGCCGACACGGCGATGAACTGGAAAGTCGTCTGCAAATATGACAGCGGCGTAACGATGAATTTCACCGGCGATCCCTATCCGGACGAGTGGAAGAAACGCTACGGACGAACGACCAGTCACGGCACGGCCTTCGAGGGCACCGATGGATGGGTGCACGTGGACCGCTCCGGCTTAAACGCCCACCCGAAGGAACTGCTGGAAACGGAATTAGGGCCGAACGATATTCACCTGTACAAAAGCGACAACCACGTCGGAAATCTTTTGGACTGCGTCAAAAGCCGGGCTGAAACCGTCTGTAATATTGACGTGGCCGTGCAGGCGGATATAATCTGTCAAATCAGCGACATTGCCATTAGACTTGAGCAAAAGCTTAAATGGGATCCGAAAACCGAACGTTTCGTGAACAACGATGCAGCCAATCGCAGGTTGTCTCGGTCCATGCGCACTCCATGGACTTTGTGAATAATGTAAATTATGGAAGAAGCTGTTTTAAAGAGAAAGTCAAATGACCAGACTCGTAGGGTGGGCAAATTTCGTTTTTGCCCACGCGGATTACTACAACACAATTGAATCCGCGTGTGCAACAAGTTGCACACCCTACAGTTCCGTGGACGTTGTGAATAATGTGAATAATGGAAGAAATCGTTTTTAAGGAGAAAGTCAGATGACCAGGAAGTTAGTTTTAATGCTGCTGTTTGCGAGTTTGCTTTTGGCGGGATGTCAAACAACACCGGCCGGAAAAGCAGGCCACTGGCAGAGTCTTTTCAACGGCAAGACCCTCGACGGCTGGCTGGCCAGTGAGAACAAAGATACGTTTACCGTCAGCAATGGGATGATCATTGCCCACGGGCCTCGGAGCCATCTTTTCTATACCGGGCTCGTCAACGATGCCGACTTTAAGAATTTCGAGTTTAAGGCCGACGTGCTGACCAAGCCCGGCTCGAATTCCGGCATATACTTCCATACGCAGTATGAGGAAACCGGCTGGCCCTCGAAGGGCTTCGAATGCCAGGTGAATTCGACACACAGCGACCGCAAAAAAACCGGCGGCCTCTACAATGTACAGGACGTGATGGACAACGCCCCGTCCACGGACGATAAGTGGTTTCACTATTACATCAGGGTCGAAGATAATCACGTCATCATCCAGATCGACGGTAAGACTACCGCGGCATGGACGCAGCCCGAAAACTGGACGCCGCCCCAGGGCATGGAAGGCCGTAAGATCGGCGAAGGAACCATAGCCCTGCAGGGCCACGATCCCGATAGCATCGTCTATTACAAGAATATAATGGTCAAGGTACCGCCATCGCCGATGGATTAGGAAGTTCATCCGCGCAATTGGAGGATCAGCGAAAAATGACTGAAAAAGTAACGCGGGCCTCCGGGCGAAAAGATATATTCAGCCGGCGCCGGTTCATAGCCAAATCCGCTGCCGCGACGGCGGGCTTTGTGATTGTCAGGCCTTCTGCAGTTCGCGGATTCGGCGCCAATTCCCGGATAGAGGTCGGCTGTATCGGGCTTGGCGGCCGCGGCGGCCAGATCGCTACGATGCTTGTAGAACACGAAGGTTACCAGGTAACTTCAGCCGCAGATTATTTCCACCAGGTCGTGAGCAGCGTCGGCGAGAAACTCGGTGTTGTGGAAAATCGCCGTTATTCGGGGCTGTCCGGATATCAAAAGCTCATCGCCGGCAAAGTCGATGCCGTGTTTTGCGAGACGCCGCCTTACTGTTTCGGCGAGCACGTCACTGCCGTTATCGACGCGAGCTGTCATGTGTATCTTGCCAAACCGGTCGCCTGCGATGTGCCAGGATGTCTGATGATTAGGGAGGCGGCGAAAAAGGCCTCGAAAAACAAGCAGGTCTTCCTGGTGGATTTCCAGACGCGCACCGACCCGTTTTTTATCGAAGCGATCAAACGCACGCATAACGGGCTGATCGGCGAACTTGGGCTGCTCAGTTCCTTCTACACGGATGAGGCCTTTCCTGATCCGCCCAAGACCGGCAATATCGAGAGCAGGCTGCAAAACCTTATTTGGGTGAACGATGTCGCTATCGGCGGCGGGCAGTTGGTCTGTGCCGGCATCCATGCCGTAGACGTCGCCCTGTGGATCGCCGGGGCACACCCTGTCAGCGCTGTTGGCTGTTCGCGAATAGCACGACATGATCCTCACGGAGACTCGGCGGATGTTTATTCCGTGACATACCAGTTCGAAAACGGATTGATACTGAATCACCGCGGTGAGCACATGCGGAACACTCACGGCTTCCAATGCAGTTGTTTCGCCTTCGGGCAGGACGGCTACCTGGAAACAAACTACACCGGCAAGGTTTCAATCAGGGGAAATAAAGGAGGTTACCGGGGCGGGGAACTAACGAACCTCTACGTCGATGGGATTAAGCGGAACCTGGACGCTTTTCGTCACAGCATTGTAAACGGCGTATACGATAATCCGACGGTTCAGCCGAGCATCGACTCCACTCTGGCGACGATTCTTGGACGCGAAGCGGCGAGAAGGAACATGAAAGTGACGTGGGACGAGATGATCGGCGAGAATAAGAAGCTCGAAGTCGATCTGACCGGCCTTCGGGTATAAAAATGATAGTCTATGCAAAAGGAGGTCTCCGGTGACCATTAAACGATTGACCGTGTTTGTCTGGATGACTTTGTTGCTCTTGGAATCTGTGCAGGTTTGGGCGAAAGATGCCGCCGGGCAAAAACCCCGCTACGATTGGCGGCAAACCGACAACTCGTTGGCGCTGCTCAAAAAGGGGCGCATCGTCTGGCAGTTCAATTTCGACAAGAAGCAGGGCAAGCCGTATTTTCATCCGGTCTGCCTGACCGACGGTGAGGAATTGACCTGGCACCGCCCGCCGGACCATCCGTGGCACTACGGGCTGTGGTTTTCCTGGAAATACATCAACGGCCTGAACTACTGGGAGGAAGACCGCGATACCGGCCTGTCGCAGGGGCTGACTGAGATTAAGAATGTGGAGGTGA
>CAZHBL010000295.1:0-6924 GCA_964530105.1 uncultured Pirellulales bacterium
CCGAGGCGAAAGTCACCGCCGAGATCATGGGCCAGCGGACCGAATTGATCTGCGACGTAGGAGTCGCCGGCCTGCATAGATTGTTCAAACATCTGCCGAAGCTGCAGAAGGCCAACGTCGTCATTGTCGTCGCGGGTATGGAAGGCGCGCTGGCCAGCGTCGTGGGCGGCCTGGTGAGCTGCCCGGTCATCGCAGTGCCCACCAGCGTCGGCTACGGCTCGGCCTTCGAGGGCCTGTCGGCCCTCTTGACGATGCTCAATAGCTGCGCATCCGGCGTCACCGCCGTCAACATCGACAACGGCTTTTCCGCCGCCGTGACCGCCACGCTGATAAATAAGAAAATCGAAGCAAGTATGCAAAATGCAGATAGTTGAAACAATTCCAAGATTAAAGCCACGAGCGATTGATGGTCACAAGGGCGATTATGGCAAGATTTGTATTATCGCCGGCAGCGTTGGGATGAGCGGTGCCGCGGCGTTGGCCGGTCGAGCTGCCTTACGTGCCGGCGCCGGGCTCGTGCGGGTGGCCACGCCGATAAGCAGTTTGCCGATCGTCGCTTCGATAGAGCCGTCCTTCACAACAATCGCCCTGCCCGAAGACGGCGCCGGGCGAATATCAGCAATGGCAATGCATGCCGTTCTTGAAGCGGCCGGTCAAAACGATTCCGTGGCATTCGGGCCGGGTATCGGTATCAGCGGGGCGCTTCGGTCTATCCTTGAGAAGCTCCTCGATCAGCAGAATTTAAGGCTGGTCATCGACGCCGACGGTCTGAATAATCTTGCCGGCATAAGAAACTGGCCCGCCCGATTAAAAGCCAAGCTGATTCTTACGCCTCATCCGGGTGAAATGATACGGCTCTGGTCGGGCCTGCTACGAGAAGAGCTGCCAGCCGACCGCCAGGAGCAGGCTTTGCAAATGGCACAGCGGACAAACGCCGTCATCGTCTTAAAGGGGGCCGGAACGGTCGTGACCGACGGCGAGAAAGTCTATATCAACAAAACGGGCAATCCCGGCATGGCGACGGCCGGTTCGGGAGATGTCCTGACAGGGATTATAACCGCCCTGCTCGGCCAGGGATTGAGTGATTTTGACGCCGCGGTCCTCGGCGTTTACATTCACGGCCTGGCAGGTGACATCGCTGCGGAAAAAATCGGGCAGGTCAGCCTGATGGCAACGGACATAATCGTATCTTTGCCCGAAGCTTTTTTGAAGAACCAATAACTTTCTGCCTTCACGAGGTGACTGCCGGCACATCAGTCCGCGCCATCTCCTCGACAATCTCAACAAACCGCTGAACCATCATCTCAGCGGGCCAACTCCGCTCAAAACGCTCCGGATTCTCCTGGCACCAGACCAGCGCCAGAGGCAATATTACAGCCTCCACATCCGTACCTTCAAGCTCGCTCGCCAATTGACCGAGAACATTCGGCAACTGGACCGGTATATCGAGCACTTCCGCGTCACCGCGCAGCCCTCTGCACGCCCTGGCAGAACCCTTTATAAAATGCTCCCTGCACGCCAGCGGCCGCTGGTCATAAATGCCGCACACATGGTTATAGAGAAAAGGACAGGGCAGCTTCAAATTCGTATACCAGTTTGACAGAAGATTCAAATCGACGGATTTAACCGGAGATAATTCTTCTGTTTGAGGTATCAATGGTTTCGGAGGCTTTTGACTCAAGATATGCTGCGCCGCCCTAAGGCAAGCCCCCCAGACAGATTCTCGGTGATATGCCGGTGCTGCATCAATCTCCTCTTTAAAACGAAGGGCTTCCGGAACCGACAGCGGCACCAGGCACCGGCGACAACACGCTGAGCATCCTTTTTCACACGGAATATGGTCTCCATTGCCGCATGCCCGTTGAATCACAACTTCAGTAATGCTGTCGCAAATCGTGCGAGCCAGCGGTACAATGTCGGCAAGCTTCGCCCGGCCTTTGCCGACGCCTATACGTAAATTCAACGCTTCGCCGAGGATATCAAGTTCAAGACCGATAACCTTTTTGCCGCTGTTGTAAATGCCACTCGCCCCGCTGTCATCCCCCCCTTCTATTGTAAATACGCACTCGGCCACTCGGCTGCTTCCGATCCCCCGGTTAGCATTTACCAATAAGCCATATTCCGTAATTCACTTACTGTCCCCCCGGTTTATACTGCTTCGCTGATTACCTTATCGTGAATCTCCAAGATTCCTTTAGAAATAACTTTGAAGATTTGAGTAAATAAGCTGTTGATATTAATTCTTCGGGGGAAAAAATAGCTTGTTCACAACCTTATTCTATGGAGCCTTTTGATTTACCTGAATTAACTCGGTGGTTCAAGAACCTGATTTCCACAAGCTGATGTCTCCTTCCTGGGGACCTCCAGAGCCGGCGATGATCTTGCCGTCAGGACTAAACACGACGCATCCAGACCTACTTGGAATAGTCATCAACTCTGCTCCCGTTACAGTATCCCAAACCTTAGTTGTACCGTCATGGCTACAAGAGACGATGCGCGTCCTATCTGGGCTAATCGCAAGTTGTTCGATGTAGTCTTTGTGTCCATAAAGTGTCATTAGCTGATCACCGCTTACAGTGTCCCAAAACCGAATAGTAGCATCACCAGCCCCTGACACAATTCGTCTACCGTCAGGCATAAATAGAATTGAACGGACACCTGATGCGTGCCCGGAAAATGTCATTATCTCTTTCCCGGATGACGCATCCCATAGTTTGATTTCGGCACCGATCTCTATGCCTCCCGTAGCCAATCGCGTGCCATCCGGGCTAAAAGCAACACAGAGAACACCTTGTTTTGGCCCACAGAGAGACATCAATTCCTTCCCGCTCGCACGATCCCATATCTTTGCTGTGCCGTCGGCACTACCGGAGAGAACACGATTCCCATCCGGACTAAAGGCCGCAGAGTAAATTGCTTTATTGTGCCCAGTGAATCTCCTGACTTCTTGGCCGTCAGGTATGCTCCAAATTCTAAGCGTCATATCTTCTCCACCTGATAGAGCGTATCTGCTGTCGGGACTTGTCGAAATACATAAGATTGGACCTTCATGCCCTGAGAGTGTCCTGATTACTCTCTTATCAGGCACATTCCAAATCTTGATTGTCGTATCTGTACTGGCTGAAAGTAGTCGTTGACCATCCGGAGTAAACGACACACTGCAAACTGTTTGCCTGTGATCCCTAAGAATTATTTGTTCCTTATCAGTGCTCACATCCCAGATTTTGATTTCACCTGAACCTGGAGGTAATGCAGTCGATGCAACGTGTTCTCCATCCGGACTGAATGCGACGCATCCTACTCCTTTAGCGTGACCAATAAATGTTGTCAATTCCTCACCCGTAGTGCTATCCCAGACTTTAACAGTATTGTCGTAACTACCCGACACAATTCGTTTACCATCCGGGCTAAAAGCAATTGACACTACTGGTTGTCCATCCGTGTGACCATTAAGAGCAAGCAGATGCTTACCACTTGTAGTGTCCAAGATCTTTATTGCTCCTCCAAAACAACTGACTGCAAGTTTCTTACCGTCCGGACTAAAGTCTATCCCGAGTATCTTTTCTTCCGCTACATTGAACGATTTCTGTTCTACACCCGTTACCGAATCCCAGATTTTGATTGTCTGATCATAGCTGCCGGAAGCAATCTGTTCGCCATTTGGACTGAAGGCTACGCAGCACACAATATCCTTATGCCCTGAGAAAATCCTCAACTGTTCGCCAGTAGAAGCAGACCATAGTCTGACCGTATTGTCGAAACTACCTGAGACAATTTGGTTACCGTCGGGGCTATAAACAACAGAGCGGACAGGCTTCTGGTGCCCTTCGAGCATCATTATTTCCTGACCTTTATCTATATCCCAAAGCTTTACCGTACAATCTGCACTTGACGATACGATCCTTGTGCCATCCGGATTGAATTTGACCGATAGAATCGCTCTGGTCTTGTGTCCCTCCAATGTCAGTATTTCCGCTCCGGAATCCACATCCCAGACTTTGATTTGACCACCCATTAAATTGCCGGATACTATACGTTTGCCGTCCGGACTGAATGCAACAGAACTTACTGGGAAACCTGGCGCTATAGTGGAAACAGATTCGTCGGTTATATAACTGAGGCGATACCATTCCCAGTTTCTTAAATCCTCAGGACAAGACTTTAGCAACTCTCGCGCATTTCGTAGATTACCTTCACGGTATTTTGCGTCAGCCAGTGCAACGCTGTGGAGATAAGAAAGATTTCTGTATTTATCAGCACGCTCCTGAGCAACCTTCTCGGCATTCTCAGCACGTACCAAAGCCTGTTGAACTTGTGTACGAGCTGCGGCTTCCTGCTGCCGGGCCTGCTCTGCGCGGCAGCCCATCATGATACTGACTACCAGGCCAATGATGACGGCTACCGAGACGAGAGCGGCCATGGCCACCGAGCCTGCGTGCTTGTGCACAAACTTCTGGACGCGATACATGGCCGTCTCTGGACCGGCTAAAAGAGGATTACCATTGAGGTAGCTCTGTATATCATCCGCCATGTCAGAGGCGGATTTGTATCGACGGCAGCGATCTTTACGCATGGCCTTCAACGGAATCCACTCCAACTCCCGGTGCAGACGTCTGGCCAAAGGCACAACCTGCGTCATGCGGCTATCCGCAATCGCCTTAGCCTGCTGCCCCAGATTCGTTAGACGGATGCTCGGAGAAGCCGGCTCCAATTCTCGTAGCGTACGTTGAAGCTCTGCAAATCCGAGACTCGCAAAAGACTCTTTTTCGAAAGGTAATACCCCGGCTAATAGCTCGTAAAGAACTACACCTAAAGAATAAATATCAGAGCGGGTATCAATATCCTGAGTCGCCAGGTCCACCTGTTCTGGGCTCATGTACTCCGGCGTGCCCAGCAACTGACCCTGAAAGGTGAACATGGTTTTTTCGGTCAGAGTGCTGACAGCAGCCTTGGCAATTCCGAAGTCAATGATCTTGGGAACCGCCCGGTCTCCATGCAGGGATATGAGGATGTTGGAGGGTTTGATATCGCGATGGATGATTCCCTTCTGATGCGCATGATGCACCCCTTCGCAAACCTCTCGAAACAGCCTGAGTCGCTGTTCAACATCGAGCCTGTGTTCATCACAGTATCGAGTGATGGACATGCCTCTGACATATTCCATAACAAAATATGGCCGGCCTGCTTCTGTCGTTCCGGCGTCGAATACATGGGCGATATTCGGATGGTCCAGCAGGGCCAGGGCCTGGCGTTCGGCCTCGAAGCTGGCAATGACTTCCTTAGAATCCATGCCGGGTTTGATGATTTTCAGAGCAACCCGGCGTTTGACCGGCTCTTTCTGCTCAGCAAGATAGACCAGTCCCATGCCGCCTTCACCAATAAGAGACAAAAGCTCGTATCGACCGATTTTTGTGCCGGGGCCTTCGATTTGTGCCGAACCATCAATAGTAACGTTTGCATCAACGGCGGGAATTTCCAGATAATCTCCGGCTTTCTCATGGGCCCTGAGCAAAGCCTCCACTTCCGCCCGCAGCTTTGAATCGTTCTTACAAGCATTTTCCAGATAACGGGCTCGTTTTGCCGGATCTTCTATTTCAATTGCGTTTTGAAAGATTTCCCCGGCTTCTTTGAAGTTTTCTGTCGCCATGATTTTAGCTCCCTTATCAGGCCTTTCGGCGTCTAATTCTTTGCCCCCACTAAGTAATGCCCCATTCGGGCCGCTTTCGGGCCATAATTCCTGCGAAAAAAGAAAATTTTTTCGGCAAGCTCTACCGGCCTTCGTTAACCTGCCGATACAGCCAGGCCCGGGCGTGTGCCCAATACCTTTTGGCTGTTCTTTCGGGCAGATTGAGTAGTCCGGCCGCCTGTTCGAGTGTGAGGCCGGCAAAATAGCGGAGTTTTACCAGGTCGGCTTTTACCTTGTCCTTCTTCGCAAGCCTGGCAAGGGCTTCGTCCAATGCAATAAGATCATCCGAAGGTGCTTCAACAGCGGGCTCTATATCATTGAGATCGATTTTCTGCCGGCCGCCGCCATGTTTGAGACGCTGTTTCCGGCGGGCGTTATCGATGAGAATTCGCCGCATTGCTTCGGCTGCCGCGGCGAAGAAATGGGTACGTCCGCTGAAGTTCTGCGCTTCGGCGCCCACCAGTTTGATATAAGCCTCGTGGACAAGTGCCGTGGCCTGGAGCGTCTGGCCGGGCAGCTCCTGCGACATCTTCTGAGCGGCCAAATGGCGCAGCTCCTGATAGACCAGGGGTAGCAACTGGTCCGCTGCCCGGGCATCGCCCTGCTCAATTGCAGCCAAAATGCGGGTAACATCGCTCATGATTAGTATTTTTTATTGGAAAATAGATGATTTTTCAAGTATTTGTACATAAAATATCCCGTACGATAGTTAAACCATAACGAGTGGCATAAGGATACAATATTAAGGAAAGGAGTTATTATGGTATTCAGCTTTCTCGATATTGCGGTTTTCCTGGGCTTCATTACCGCAGTAATCACAATCGGACTTTGGAAGAGCCGGCACGAAAAAACCAGCGAAGACTATTTCCTTGCCGGCCGTGGTCTTAAATGGTGGTTGATCGGTTTCTCGCTTATCGCCGCCAACATTTCATCGGAGCAATTGGTCGGCATGAGCGGCAACGCAGCAAGTCATGTCGGCCTGGCGATAGCCAGTTATGAGTGGATGGCGGCTATCACGCTGGTTGTGGTCGGATTCTTCTTTCTGCCCTATTTCCTAAGGGCGGGCATCTATACAATGCCCGAATTTCTCGAAGTACGCTACAACGCCACGGCTCGTACTATTATGGCGGTCGGAACTATCTTTCTTTATCTTGTACTTCTCGGTTCGGTAACATACTCCGGAGCCCTGACAATACAGACTATGGCCGGAAAAATGGGCCGTGATGTTTCATTGCTGC
>CAZHBL010000296.1:0-6908 GCA_964530105.1 uncultured Pirellulales bacterium
TGCTATCCGGACGCCTTTAATTGCCTGTGGGCCTGGTTTCATGGGCGGCAAGGTTGTCAATGAGTTGATTAGTCTTATCGATTTGCCACCTACAATTCTGGCAGCAGGCGGGATCACGACGCCGGATTACATGGCCGGTAGGGCCATTCAGCCGCTGGCTGCGGGAAAGGCACGGGACTGGCCCGAGGAGGTGTTCGTACAGATAAGCGAGTCACACGTTGGTCGGGCGATCAGGACGAGGAAGTGGAAATATTCAGTGCGGGCCAGGGGCAAGAAAGGCAGCGCCGTTAAGGGCAGTGACATATACACAGAGGATTTTCTCTACGACCTGGAAAACGATCCGCACGAGCGGAACAATCTTGTAGCCGACCTAAAATTGAAGGCCGTCCGGGCCAGGTTGGCTAAGCTCTTGAAGATGCGGATGGTCGAAGCGGGGGAAGATACACCAGAGATACTGCCTTGGCAAGCACAAGACGCAGGCTGAGCAGTTGATTAACCTGAATTTCTCATGTAGTCGTGACAAATAGACTTTGACTTGATAGCATGGGGGCTTAGAGAAGATTGAAATCCTGCCGACTGATGCTGTAACGGCGATGTAATCACTGACTCAATTGAGGTTTGCTCATGAAACGATACATGATGATTCTGTTTGCACTATCCACCGGCTCTGTTTTTGCCGTCGTTGGTCCACTCGACAATGTATCCTGTTCCTGGCTGGGCAACTCCTTTCCCGGCACAGGAGTAAATAAGTGGGTACAGCAAGACATCGAAGATATCTTCGTCGCAGCAGACGGAACCGTCTACGCCATCGTCTACTGGGACGAGGCCGGCGGTGAGGTCACCGCCTATATGGATGGTGACGTCATTACCGCCGCACATCATACGCACGGCTGGGGCTATCACGGAGGCAGCGCTATCGCTGCCAATAATAAGTACCTCTTCTTCGGTGAGTTTGTGGAAAACGAGGGCGGCCATCTCGTCGATCCTGCCACTTGGCCGCCCAAGGGAAAAGAATGGTACGGCATCGCCCGGCGGTGTCGCTCCGACATTACCGAAGCGGCGCCCTTCCCGCACGGCAAGGGCGGAAAAGGCGACACCCTCAAGGGTGGGTTCCTTGTCATCCACGAACTGCCCACCGAAACCTCAGACGCACATATCGCCGGTCTCTGGGCGACCAATACGGAACTTTTCGCTGCCTGTCCACATGACCGCACTATCCGCGTCTTTGATGCTGAGACCATGCAGCTCCTGCGTCGCTGGCCACTCCACCGTTGCGGCCCCATGTTCATGGACCATCAGGGGATGCTCTGGATCTTGCAGAAGGCCGCCAGGGACAGCTCTGCTCGTGTATTACGCTTCAGATCCGACGGCAAGAAACTCCCGGAGGAGATCATTCTGCCCGCCGAGGTTAATCCCACGGACATTTGCATCGACAGCCACAATCGACTGCTCATCAGCGACCGCGGTCCCAGTCAGAGAATCCTCATCTACGACGATATCAATACAGCCCCGCGCCAGGCCGATACGTTCGGTGTCGAACATGGCATATTCTCCGAACCAGCCGGGAGTTTTGGTCCCCGCCGTTTCAACGACCCCGCTGGCGTGGGTACGGATGCCGACGGTAATATCTACATTGCATCCAGCGGCAGCAGTGCCCGTGATGCCGGCGGTGGCGGTGGCAGTACCGTCTTGGAAAGCTACCAATCCGATGGTCGGCTCAACTGGCGGTTGCTCGGCCTGGAGTTCATCGACTGTGCATCCCTGGAAAAAAATGATGAGTACCACGTCTGGACCAAGGAGGAGCGCTTCACCTTAGATTACTCCGAACCGAGAGGCCGGGAGTGGACATATACCGGCTATACCGTGAATAAATGGCGATACCCGAATGATCCCCGCACGCACATCTGGTCCGCCGGCGCCTGGCTGCGCCGCATCGATGGACGTCCATTCCTCTTTGTCAACGACATGACAGGTGAGTATCTGCAGGTCTATCGCTTTGCTCAGCCGCCCGCCGAGACCGCCATACCAGCGGCCTTCTTCGCCAAGCGGCACATCGACATCAAGGGCTGGCCGCCGGTCCAACCTGACCAGGGCGAATGGATTTGGTGCGACGCCGATGCCGATGGCAGCTTCCAACACGGGGAGTTCTCTGCACATGGCGGCAAAGATTCCCCTTCGCTCCAGGGCTGGTGGGTTGACTCCGAAGGTACTGTCTGGCAGGTGACTGAACGCGAGGGCGTCCGCCGATTCCCTTGTCGCGGCATCAAAGATGGTGTGCCCCGCTGGGACTACACCTCTATGGAAAACTTCGGTGCCCCGCCCGAGCTGGACCGCATTAAGCGTCTCCGCTATGATCCGGTGACAGACACGATGTACTTCGGCGGCACAACGAAAGATCATAAGAACCAGCACTGGAAGCCCATGGGGCCGGTGATTTGCCGATACGACAACTGGAGCAGCGACCGCAAGCTTCGTTGGAAGATCGTCGCCCCGTATCAGCATGGATCCTCCGGCCATTCCTCCTGCGAGCCCATGACCATCGACATTGCCGGCGATTACCTGTTCGTCCCATATACCGGCGACTCCGTAGAACTCGGCTTCGCAATGGGCCATATCGAGGTATTCCGCCTTAACACAGGCGCCCGTATCGGCTGGATGGAGCCTGACCCCAATGTCGGACGAATTGGCCTCCAGGACATCCGCGAGTGCCTCTCGGCACACCAGCTAAGTAACGGCGAATACGTTGTCTTCCTGGAGGAAGACTGGAAAGCCAAAGTCCTGATGTTCCGCTGGAGACCCCAGTGAGCACCGCCATGATCCTGATGCAAGAGGCTAACTGAATGCTTGCATTTTCAGCATATAGCTGATATTACATTCGACACAGATTCGGCAATATGGCTGAAAAAGGATACAAGAAGTTGTATGGTCAATATCAGATGAGGCAGCTTATCATCTTATTAGTTATTCTCTCCGGTTTGAAACCTGTTCAGGCTACGGATCGGGAACTGGTAAAACTCATATACCGCCAGCTCTTTGGCTAAATTGGAATCTTCTTTTTCTTGAGTGAACTACTGTGCCAAGGCTGCGACTTCTTCTTCAGTCAGTGCTACGGATGGACAAGCCTGATTGTAACGACAAATCTGCCGTTTGCCGATTGGCCGCAAGTGTTTGCTGATGATGAAAGATTAGCAGGAGCATTATTGGATAGGTTAACACATCATGTGCATATCCTTGAGATTGTCGGTGATGGTTACCGATTGAAGTCGAGCATGAATAAAGGAAAGAAGATGCAAGAATAAATATTATAGGACGTCCCACCTTTAAGGGTGGGTAGGGAGGAACTTGTTGACAGCGTCATAGTAGATGCTAATATTTATAATCCAGGTGGCACCCATTTGGGCGCTCTTCCTGGTACCCTTTTAATCGCTAGTCACAAGCAGGATGAACAGGAGACTCATAAGGTGGAGTTGCGCAGGTGGAAGTGGTTCTATAAAGACAAATAGGAGAAAACCATGAGGCATAGGACAATGATGAGCGCTGTGTGCGACGCGATTGTGATCTGGGCGTCGGTAATAGCTTGCGTGCAGGCCGAGACAGTGATTTTGTGTTACGATGCGGGCAGTCCGCAGATCAGTTTTGCGGCGGGCGACGTAGACAAGGCGCTGACGGATCGCGGTGATTCGGCCGCTCGAATGCCACTGTCATCCGGCAGTACTGACGGACTCTCGCCTGCGGCAGGCACGCGAATTGTGCTGGCGACTCTGGGCGATGCGACCGTGATCGACGCGATGCGCACCCAGGGCGCAGCCGCGGCTGCCGGCTTGAAGCCTGAGGGCTTCAGTATCCGAACGACTTCAGCAAGCGGCCGGACCACGCATTGGGTCATCGGCCAGGATGCGGCCGGGGCCATGTATGGCGGCTTGGAACTGGCAGAGGTCATTCGCTGCTCGGGTCTCAAGGGCGTTCAGGCTGTAGATCAGAATCCCTACATGCCCCTGCGCGGTATCAAGTTCAATTGTCCCCTGGATGAACGGACGCCCACTTACTCCAATCACAACGGCGATTCCCAACGTAAAAACGTCCTCGTCATGTGGGACCTGGATTTCTGGAAGGCCTATATCGATGACATGGCTCGCTTCCGTTATAATTACCTGTCCCTGTGGAATCTTCATCCATTCCCGTCCATGGTGCGCGTGCCTGGCTATGAGGAGGTGGCCTTGGATGATGTCCAAAGCGTCACGCAGACTCTGAAAATGACCATGGACGAGAAGATTGCGTTTTGGCGGAAGGTGATGCGTTACGCCAAGGATCGGAACGTGGACGTCTACGTGATCACCTGGAACATTTTCATACCCGGTGAGGACGGCATATACAGTAAAGAAGGCCAGTATGGGCTGACGCCTGAGTTCGACAATCCCGTGACCACGGACTACTTCCGTAAAAGCGTCAAGCAACTGATCCTGACGTACCCGGATCTGGCTGGTATCGGCCTGACCACAGGAGAACGCATGCCCGACCTGACCACGGCCCAGAAGGAAGCATGGGCTTTTGCGACTTACGGCCAAGGCGTCCTGGATGCCGCTAAGGCTCAGCCCGGGCGTAAGATCAGACTGATCCACCGCCAGCACCAGACCGGTGCCCAAGAAATCGCCAAGACGTTCCAGCCCCTGCTGGATCACCCGGACATCGACTTTATCTTCAGTTTCAAATATGCCAAGGCCCATGTGCAAAGCTCCACGAGGCAGCCCTACTGTAACGATTTCGTCAAGGACATCGGCAACCTCAAGACGATCTGGACCCTGCGCAACGACAGCAACTTCTACTTCCGTTGGGGCGCACCGGACTTCGTGCGGGAATTTATCCAGAATATTCCTTACGATGTGTCCAAGGGCTATTACTACGGATCGGATGGTTACATCTGGGGACGTGAATTCCTGAGTAAAGAGCCCGAGACGCCGCGTCAACTTGAAATGGATAAACACTGGTATCATTGGATGCTCTGGGGGCGTCTGGGGTACAATCCGGATATTAGCAACGATCGATTCATTCAGATGCTGAGTGCCCATTTTCCTCAGATCCCGGGCCGGGACTTATTCACGGCCTGGCAGGAGGCCTCGATGATTTATCCGCTCACGACAGGTTTTCACTGGGGCAGTTTGGACTTCCAATGGTATATCGAGGGCTGCTGCAGCAAACCATCTTATGCCCAAACCGCTTCCGGTTTCCACGACATCAATCGGTTCATCACCCTGGGTACGCACCCAGGCACCGACAACGTAGAGATACCGGACTATGTTGAGGCGGTCTCGTCAGGCAGAAAGGTTGACGGCACCACTCCGATTCAGGTCTCCCAACAGCTCCACGCTTGCTCCGACAAGGCTTTACAGATTCTCAACCAGTTCCCCAAAGTTACCGACAAGGAACTCAAACGCACCTTGGGCGATATCCGGGCCATGGCCTATCTGGGCAAGTACTACGCCCACAAGATCCGCGGAGCCACAGAACTGGCCCTGTATCGCAATAACCAAAATGAAGAACACCGCAGCAACGCCGTTGCTGAGATGACCCAGGCCGCCTCGTATTGGGACGTCTATACCAGCACAGCCCTGGACCAGTACCACAATCCAATCGACTTAAACCGGGTTATTCTGGTCGACTGGCAGGCCCTGCGCAAAGAAGTCCAGAAAGATATCGCCATTGCCGGAGAGGATCTCCCTAAATAGCAAATCGACAACAAAGAAGCGTTATCATGGCCACATGGGTCCTAGATGACCTGACATTGAAGAATGGAAAGGAAGATACTGTACTGTTGAAAGGATTTTTCGATGATCCGTACCTGCTTTTGCATATTCCTATTGGTGGTGTTGAATGTGTCGGCTGTCCCCGGTCTGGCGGACATGTGTGTTTTGACCTTGCTTGAGGGGGAAAGCTTTTGGGGTGGTTGTGTAACCGACGGTCGGACCATGCCCTTTGGCGCGGCGGACTTCGAGAGGGACCTTTACGGTGATACACGCGGCAATCAGGCTCAGCCTCTGCTTATTTCCGACCGCGGGCACTATGTCTGGTGCGAGGAGCCCTTCAAATTTGCTTTTATTCGCATCTACAATCGAGCCGTGAGGCCGTGATATGAAGTATTCAAAAACATAAATTGCGAGGGGTGACAGTATTGAAACACTGTCAGCTCTCGTTACTTGCAAATTATGCAACATCTTCCTTGCCAATGAAGTGTTTTCTACTATTCTCGATTACTCTGTCAGTTTGCTCGGAAACATCTTGCACATATCTTGTTGCCATCGTCAAATCAACATGGCCGAGAAGCCTTTGAACTGCAAAAGGGTCTCCAGATCTTGCAGCTATTGTGGCGGCCGTTCTTCGAAGAGTGTAGAAGCCTGTTCCCTTTGGTGCTTGGATTCTGACTTTCTTCATTAGCCTTGAGAATTTCGTAGAGATTCGATTATCAATTATGTACCTGGGCTCTCCATTGTCATTTGTTGTGGCCGTCGTCCGAATCCAAGGATGATCCTTGGAAGTAGTAAATACTAATGCTCCTGATCTCGGTATTTCTTTCACCGCCTTTATTGTCTCAGGCCACAGTGGGAGATTTCTGCCAATTTTCGTTTTGTTCCTGGCAAGCTTTACTCTGTTGCTCTTAAAATCAAGGTCTTCCCATTTTAGCCTGCTGCAATCAGTACATCCAAATCCACAATTCAAGCCCAGCCATATCATAGCCTTCATCTTTACGTTTGCAGTCGATAACAATTTCCGAATCTGCTTTTTATTGAACGTATACTTGTCCTTATGAACAACTCTATCTTTTGAAATGGCATCAATATTAGGGATACTTTCTAGGACATCATTCTTTCTTGCCCAGTGAAACATAGCCTTCATAATGCCTATGTGAAGATTCT
>CAZHBL010000297.1:0-6905 GCA_964530105.1 uncultured Pirellulales bacterium
GCAGCCCCAAAGGCCATATCCGCTCTGCCGGTCCGGAAGAAGCGTCCGATTGGGTGGAATATTGTAACGATCCTGACAGCAAAGAAAGACTCAGGCACGGCGTAAAAAAACCGTATAACATCCGAATATGGCAGTTGGGCAATGAAACTTCTTACGACCGCAACGGTTACGACTGCGAAACTGCGGCCAAACGCACCATCGCCTTTGCCAAGGCCATGCGAAGCCGCGATCCCGGCATCGAATTAATAGGCTGGGGCGACAGCGGATGGGCCCGCCGGATACTCGATATCGCCGGCGAACACTTGCAGTACATAGCTTTTCACCATATGTTCAATCCGGACCGAGGCGCGCCCGATTCTCCGCTACGGGGAATCGAGTACCGCAAAGACCCGGCACGGACCTGGCAGCACCTGATGAACGCCGCGAAGGTGCACGAAGAGAAGATTAAATGGATGAAAGAGCAGGTGGCCGATTATCCGATTCGGCTGGCTATGACCGAGTGCCACTTTGCCCTACCGGGCCGGAACCGCTGCGAGGTGCTTTCCACATGGGCGGCGGGAGTGGCGGACGCACGCATGTTGAACGTCCACGAAAGGCACGGCGACAGGCTCAAAATCGCCACTTTAGCCGATTTTTGCGGTACGCGCTGGCAGGTCAACGCCGTGATGATTCCCGTGCCGGGCGGAAAATCATATATGATGCCCGTTGCGCTGGTTATGAGTCTATACCGGCATCATACGGGCGACAAAGCTGTCGATGTGAGCACGGCGCCCGAGGACCTTGATGTTACAGCCAGCCTGAACGGCGAGAGGATATATCTGCACGTTGTCAATATCAACAGAAATCGCTCCGCTACGGCAGATCTGAGGGTGGACGGCATGAAAATCGTATCCGGCAAGATTTTCGAATTGGCTGCTGATCCTGAATTCGAAGTTTTTCAAACCCAGTCCGACGTGATAGTACCGAAAGAGAAGAATCTGCCGGAGAGTTGCCGCTGGATTTTCCCTCCGGCTTCCGTATCGGCTGTAGAATTGGATATTAAGCAAGCTTAAGATAAGTGAAGGCAGGTAAAAAAAATGAGCCGAACGCTGAATTCTATCGCCTGTTTAACCACCCTTGTAATCTGTGCCGAGATGGTATTTGCTGATAGCGGCGAGACTCTCAACAAGATGATCGATAAATATTCGCAGCAGGAAATCATCTGTCTGGACGTCAATGAGGAATACCAGTTCAAGCTGAATGATGGTTCGAAAAGGGCGATTCGCTTGTTAACCGTTGAGGAATATCCGGATAGTGTTGTAGGAATGGTAAGAAAAGCAAAGGTCAATGTAGAGGTCAATGGCAAACTTCTTAATTTAACCTGTGCCCCTTATGTCATGCCAACCGAAGTTGAGGGAATAAGGATACAAGCTGATACTACATCTGCGTGGCTTTCCATACCGAAGAGAGTGCAATTTTCCGTTTGGGACGCAAGCAATCCAATTGTCCATACAGACCGGTTTGGTTTTCCAATACGTAACTATTTATTATTTTCGCACGGCATGCAGTCTTATAATGAAGTTGTGCATCTGGGCTGGGTAGATGGCTGTCCTGAGGGGGTAACATTTTATCATAATTACGGCGTAGATTTCGCCGGATATGAGGGACGAGAAGAAATCATTTCTTGTACTGACGGCACAGTAATACGTCTGTCGTTAGAAAGAGATTACATATTCGTAGTTATACGGGACGAGGACGGCCTTATTTGGGAGTATGGTCATCTTGATTCCGTTTCTCCGGAAGTAAAGACGGGATCACGTATTGAGAAAGGCCGGAAAATCGGAGTGCTCGGAAAGACAGGCCCCTCCGGGAACTTTGCGCATCTGCATCTCGGTAACTATTTGTCAGAAGCCGATCTTGATAGTGACATGATTAATCGCAGGCTCAATCTATATCCATGGCTCATAGCTGCCTACGAACAACAGTATCACCGGATGTTATATGCTGTGGCCCGCCCGCATAAGACGGTTTCGACCGGTGAAAAGGTTCTGTTTGATGGATCGAACTCGCTTGGTTTTGGAGCTAAGATCGTCTCTTATAGGTGGATTTTTCCTGATGGAGAAACCGTGAATGGTATCACGGCAGACAAGAGATTCGACAAACCCGGGGTATATCTCGCTGAATTGTGGATTACAGATGAAGATGGTCGTAAAGACGTTGATTTCAATAAGATAAGGGTATTCACAGCATCCGCCCCTGAAGGCAGTATTCCCACAATTTTTATGACGTACTACCCAACAAATAACATCGTTGTCAATCAACCGGTGTATTTTAGATTCTGGTTACAAGGAGCGAAAGATAAGCCTGTTAAAGTTGACTTTGGCGACGGTACGGTCATCGATGACTACGTTTCATATTCGGAGATTCGTCACAGATTCAAGTCTCCGGGTATCCACATAGTCACGACTTCCGGCACAATTGATGGAAAGTCGATAATGCAGAAACAAAAAGTTGTTGTAAGTGTGAATTAAATACCGGAGTCATTTCTCTTGATTTTTAGTCTTAAATAGCGAACGATGACATTCCGGTCCACAATCCTTTACATATAAAATTGTGGTGTTGTGATGGATAAGCGAAGGGCATTTACGCTGATAGAGTTGCTGGTGGTTATTGCCATTATAGCATTATTAATGGGGATATTGATGCCCGCACTGAATTATGTCCGTAAGCAGGCGCATTCGAAAGCCTGCCAGAGCAATATTCGGCAGTTGTGCCTGGCTATGAATCTTTACGTGCTGGATTACGAAGATAAAACCATGCCGTTCTCTCATCAGCCCGGCGAGTACTGGTTCCATCAGTTAGCGCCATATCTGAGCGAGAAGGCGTATAAGAACAATCCGGAAGAGCACATAGAGGGGATGATGCGGGTGGCATTTTGCCCGGCGACAAAACGCCAGGACCGCACAGAGGAATCTTATTACGGTTCGGCGTATCTCTCGTGGCGTTTCATGGGCGGCGAAGGCAGTTACGGCCTGAATTTATGGCTGCTGCCCGACGACCCGATTTATGCCCCGGCGTTTCCGGCGGGAAATTTCTTCAAGAAATATTCCGACGCCCAGGGGAGCGTGCCGCTGTTAGGCGATTCGGTCTGGGTCGGCTCGTGGCCTTTTGCAGCCGATGCGGTACCGGATGACATCACCGGCCAGACGGGATATCCGGGATATCCTCACGGTGAAGGATTCTTCATGGGGCGATTCTGCGTCGACCGGCATAAAAAAGCAATCAATATCGGATTCGTGGACAGCCGCGTCGAAAGAGTGCCGCTGGAAGAATTGTGGATACAAAAATGGCACAAGAACTTTAAGCCGAACTCCGATGTGTCCATCCCGTAAACCGGATCTCACGCTATTAGCAAGCATCGAAGCAGCATATCGTGGTTTTTAGTATTGATAATTGATATTATCTTGCCATGTCAGTTAATTTCAACCACAATATCGCTTATAGCGGCAGAACGTTTTTGACTCGATTCAGCAACAAGCCGCAAGGTGCAAAACTGGAGACTGAATTATGTGTCGAGGGCGTCTCGCCCTCGAATCCCGGGCAAGCCTGTCCCGAGCACTGCCGAGGGGATGCCCGCGACACGTGGCGCCGCCACTTTTGCAATACCCGGCGACGCCACCCACGGGGACGGAGTCTGCTGCCGAGGCATACTTTGCAACGGCATAAACTTACTCCAGCGAACAACACATAATCGAAAATATGAACAAGGAAAGGACCTTTGAAAATCAAAAGGGAACAAATGGAGACAGCACAATGAAGAATCGGATAAGCAGCATAACAGCGGCGGCAGTTATAGGCATATTGATATTCCAATACGGATGCCATCCTGCGGCAAGGGACGGAGCAGACGCGGAACTGTCATTGGGAGGCTCAGCTTCCGCCGGGCGGCTATTAGTGAATTTCAACAGCGACTGGAGATTCGCTAAAGGCGAACAGCCGGGAGCCGATGCGGCGGACTTTGATGACTCGGCGTGGCAGGCGGTTCGTCTGCCGCATGACTGGGCAATTTCCGGGCCGTTCAATCCTAAAGAGAACGGCTACGCAGGAAAGCTGCCCTGGAAGGGCGTGGGCTGGTACCGAAAGACGTTCACGCTCGATAAAGATGACAGTGGGCGGCGGGTGTACTTTGATTTCGACGGCGTGATGGCATTTCCAAAAGTCTATGTGAACGGACAGCTTGCGGGCCAGTGGGATTATGGCTATATGTCCTTCCGTGTGGATGCAACGCCGTATGTGAAGTTTGAAGGGGCGAATGTGATCGCCGTTAATGTTGATACTCGCAATCACGGCACAAGATGGTATCCCGGGGCAGGCATCTACCGCAAGGTAACGATGACCGTCTGCAAGCCGGTGCACGTTGCACACTGGGGCACGTTTATCACCACGCCGGAAGTAAGCAACACATCGGCGACGGTACGGGTACGCACAACTGTAGACAACCACCTCGATACCGAATCAGAAGTAGCAGTGGAGGTCGTGCTGTTTGATCCCGACGGTCGGGAGGTGGCCAAAGGTATAAAGAATGAAGCTGTACCTGCCAACGGATCAAGCGAACTTAGCCAGTCACTGATGGTCACCAATCCTCGGAAATGGGATATCACGAATCCGAAGCTGTATACCGCCAGGACAATCATTCGCATGGGCAAAAAAATCGTGGATGCGGACGCCACCACCTTCGGCATCCGCACGTTTCAATTCAAAGCCGACGATGGCTTTCACTTAAACGGCAGGCGTGTGCAGCTCTACGGCGTGGATCTGCATCACGACCAGGGGCCGCTCGGAGCGGCGTTTTATACCCGTGCCATGGAGCGGCAGTTGGAAATCATGCGTGAGATGGGCGTCAATGCTATCCGCACAAGTCACAATCCTCCGTCGCCGGAATTGCTTGATTTGTGCGACCGGATGGGCTTGGTCGTGTGGGACGAGGCTTTTGACAAATGGGACGACAAGGCCGACCGCGTGAAAGGCCAGCCGCCATTGGAAGAGTACGGCGAGAAACAGATTCGCAACCTGGTGATGCGCGACCGCAATCACCCCTGTGTCGTAATCTGGTCGATCGGCAACGAAATCGGTAACCAGCCTTACGACAGAGAGGGCAAATCACCCGAGCGTGTGAAGTTTATGAGTGATTTCGTTCGGAAATACGATACGACCCGCCCCGTGGGCATGTCCTGCCATATCCCCGACACCGCAAACCAGCCGATTCTCGATTCACTGGACCTTACCGGCTGGAATTACGCCCGTCGGTACGCCAACTACAGGCAGCATTACCCCGACAAGCCAATCGTTTACAGCGAGTCGGCCTCGGCCCTGAGCACCCGTGGATTTTACGAGCTTCCGCTTCCGAATGGAAAGACCGAGTTTTCAAAACAGAACCAGGTTGACTCTTACGATTTGAATTCCGCGGCATGGTCGGACATTCCGGATAAGGAATTCAAACTGATGGAAGACGACAAATTTGTCGCCGGCGAATTTGTCTGGACGGGTTTTGACTATATAGGTGAGCCGACGCCTTTTTCGCAGGAGGCTCGAAGCTCTTACTTCGGCATCGTTGACCTTTGCGGCATACCCAAAGACCGGTTCTACCTGTACCGCAGCTATTGGCGGCCAGATGTGACAACAATTCATATCCTGCCACATTGGAACTGGCCCGACCGCGTCGGCCAAAACGTGCCGGTCTTCGTGTACACCAACGGTGATTCGGCTGAGCTGTTCCTGAACGGAAAATCCCTTGGCCGCAGGACAAAGGGGCAGCTTCCGGAAAGGCCGGCCAACTTCGCACAGGCCAAATCCGCCACAGCAAGTTCCGTCGAATCCGGCAATGAGCATGTCGCCGTGAATGCGACTGATGCCGACAGGTCCACACGATGGTGTGCGGCGGACGCCGGAGCCGAACAATGGTGGCAGGTGGACCTGGGCGAAGTTCGGCCGGTTCGTTATCTTGCAATCGACTTTGAGAAAGAGGCAAAGAACTACGGCTATGAAATCAAAGTCTCGACCGATGCGTCAACATGGCAGAGCGTTGTAACAAAGAGCATGAGCAGGTTTCCAAGATGGGGTGGGCCGACTCGAGCATTCCACGAGATGGATGCCCAAGCAAGATATGTGCGGATCGAATTTACCGAGCTGCAAGGAGGGACCTGGGCCAGTATTTGTGAATTCGGTGTTTATCCGGAAAAAGTTGAATCTGACTATTATACGGTGACTTATAAATATCGCTTGCGTTGGAATGACGTAGTGTACGAGCCTGGAGAATTAAAAGCCGTCGCTTATAAGGACGGCAAGAAAATCGGCCAGGCGGTAATGCGTACGGCAGGCAAACCGGTAAAGATTCGCCTTACACCGGATCGGAAAAAGCTTGCCGCTACTGGCGAAGACCTGTGCTATATCTTTGTCGAGGCCCTGGATGCTGATGGAACGCTTTGCCCACTGGCGGATAATTCTGTTCGTTTCAAAATCGAAGGCCCGGCCGAGATCGCAGGCGTCGGCAACGGCAATCCCCTGTCGCTCGAACCGTTCCAATCGGACAACCGGAAGCTGTTTTACGGCAAGGCAATGTTGATTCTCCGAACCATAGACAGAAAAGCCGGCATAATTCGAATAACGGCAGAAAGTGATGGTCTGGCCCCGGCGAAAGTTACCGTGCAATGCCAATAGTGGTCGGAGCCCGGCGAATCGAGTTCCATAAAAAGTTGATAGTCTGGCAATACTTCTTGCTTATGGCAATAAGACTGGTATGATGATATAACTCGAACAAGTTGGCTAACAACGGGAATTGGTCGATCCACGGTGGTCACCAGCTTTGATATTATGAAAGACTTCCGCAAAATGAGTGATTTTTGACAGAGGTCAGAGTTGATAAGCAA
>CAZHBL010000298.1:0-6904 GCA_964530105.1 uncultured Pirellulales bacterium
TCGCTGCATGAAAAACACGCTTAAAAAACAAGGAGTTGAAAGATTGTATTACGGTTTTTTGGGCTCTTACCACGAAGAAACACAAATAAACACGAATCAACACCGAGGAACAGTCAATAATAAATAGAAAATAGTCAATTGAAACGGCCACAGAGGCCACCGAGAACACCGAGAAATAACAAATAGTTCACCCCGTGAGATGGCGGTTTAGCCTATCTCATGGGATTATTTGTAAGCTTGTCCTGAGCGGAGTCGAATGGACCGTAAATTACAATGGCCGGTTCTTTTTTGTTTCTTTGTGCTTCATTATTGCTTCAAGCTGGAGGATAGCCTCCCGGTCTCGCGGCCGGTTCAACGCTCTTTTAGTTTTTATAAGGGCCTCCAGACTCATTACGCACATTTTAACATTTTCAACTTCAATAAGCCTGCTTGCCCGCTTGACCTGATTGTAGTCGCCAAGGCCGTCTATGAAGCTCAGACAGTCCAGTTGACCTATCTTCGTATCGAGATACAGATTTTTGAATTGGCCGCACGTTTGCTCGGTCAACTGAAGCTTTTTTCGCCCCGGCGTCATTCGGTGCACAGGATCTAAATCAGAGATCGCTCTTTGCAGGGCGAGCAGATTGGCAGCCGAAAAATCGCAGCAGATATCAACGTCCTGAGTAACGTACGTACATCCGTGTACAACGCCTGCAAAACCTCCTACGATAACGAAATCCACGCCGGCCTTAACCAGACGTTCAAGTAGATTTCCTAAATCGCTGCTCACAATTTTCTCGCTTTCCGGAGTTTTTCCGCCGTATTAAGTGCGATTTGATGCCTCTTAATGCGTTCGGCGCAGCTTCTGCCGGCATTGTCGATCAGTGCCGAAACATCTATGCCGTACTCGATGGCCGCCTGGACCGGATCGGTTTGAACGGATTTGCCCTTTGTTGACCTGCTTTTATTCTGCTTAGCTGCCATAACCGTAAATTATAAGCATCCTGATAAGCCGCTTCAATAGCAAAGTAGATGTGTTTCGTGAATTGTATCCTGTATCCGGAATCAAGCATCGAGAAAAATAGTAAATAGCAAATTGAAAATTTATGCCACTCGTGCCATAGGTATAGGTACACGCGGTTAAACTCGTATCTTGTATATCGTATATTGTATTTCGTCAGTGAATTTCTGTGTTAACCCGTGTCTGATAAAAACCGTGTTAATCGGTGTAAATCCGTGGTTAAACTCGTATCTGGTATTTCGTATCTCGCCAGGGGATTTCTGCGTTCTCAGCGTTCATCCTTCGACTGCGCTCAGAGCCTGCCCTGAGCTTGTCGAAGGGACGGCGTCTGTGGCTAAAAACAATGTTAATCCGTGTCTAATAAAAACCGTGTTAATCAGCGTTAATCCATGTCTAAAAAGGCTGTGTCAATCGGAGTCAGGCTTCTCGGTTCTTCGTGTCCTTCGTGGTGAGATATTTAAGCCGTGTTAATTAGTCCAATCCGTGTTTGTTTATTATAATTTAAAGTGTATACAGAATACAGTGGCGTAAGCCATCCGTTGAGGGAGAGACAGGAGACTTTGTTCTCAAATTTCCCATCAAAGGAATTCGTTAAGCTCTTCTCGCTTCTGACCGATAAAATTCTGTTATACGGCCGGGAGGGAATCGCTCGATTGTCGCCGGGATTATTAAGATTGTGAACGGATGAATAACTGTAAGAACCTGATTTAATAAAGAGGTGCTAATATGTTCGACACGATAACAATAGCATTAATTGTATTGACATTATCAGCCGTAGTGATGGCCGTATTTGCAATCGGATATCTGTCAAATGTAAAGAAACATTTGTCGGAATTAGGTTTAAGAGTGCTCGAATCCGAGGATATAGGAAAAATAAAAGAGGCTGCGAACAAAGCAGGATCTTATGAAACCCGCATGGCCGGGTGTGAGCACAAAGCGGATGAAAACCAAAATCAGCTTGTGGAACATAAAACAAAGCTGAGTGAACTCGCCGATAAGCTGGGAGCATCTGAGCAAAAGATGGCATCTTTTGAAGTTCGTTTTGATGAGCTTTCCACCAGGCTGGGGTCAGTCGAGCAGATGGCGAACAAGAATGAGGATGATCTTGCTCAGACCATCCCAAATATCAAGGCCCTGGCAGACGAAATCCAAAGCATTAAAAAGTTTCAGACTGCCACTGAAAAAATTCATAGTCTCATTCAGACTGCCTTCTCTGATATTCAGGCAAGTATGCCTTCCGAGGAAGGTCTGGTGACAATGCCGGAAGCCGCAAAGCCGGAAGAAGCCTCACAAGGGCATGAAGAGTGGCAAGAGGAAACTAAAGATCGGAAGATGTCCGGATCGCACCGTTGGCAGTCCTAAGTCCGAGTTCCTGCTTTAAACGGCCCGCACGGCTTTTAAATTTATAACATATACCAGGCTGGAATATCAGCATCATTGAGAGCATCTGTAAATTCTTCAGATGCTTTTTGATCGCCGCATAAAGGATTTTATCTGTTCAGTATGTTTTATAGAATCGCAATTCAGCCCACCCGCTGTCCTCTTTCAAATCCTGGCATTATGACGAAGTCTGGTGGCTTATTCAGAAATCGGAATCCACTTTTCAACAATCTCTTTATTGGCTATAGTGGAATCGTATCTCCACACCTTGCCTGTGACGGTGTCTATCTTAAAGATACCGGGCAGACGCCGCTCAGCCGTGTGTGAAGGTGCTAAGTATTCTCCACTTTCCAGAACAAAACGGCCAACTTGAAATGATTGATTGGAGATGTTGCCGTCCGCTCTTGCCCTGCCAAATGCAACCACGAGTGTGCAACACACTACGACAATAATGAGGAGCAATGCAGTCGATTTTTTCATTTCTTTCCCTTTCCATAATTCTTTAGGATAACAATTTGGTTTGGGGCACTGTGTATTTAGAGGCTATGACAATACTCTCAAATTAGACTCAAAAAAATAAAATGAAACTGAGAACGAGTAATATGTGTAATCGTCAATTCGTAGCAAGCAACCTTGAGAGGTAGCTGCCAAAGCGTAATACACCACACTGAAGCGGAATATAAGAAATGAGAATTGACACAATGAACACAAGAAGTGTACTCGTTCCCAGCAAAGTTTTGAGGACGATTTAGCAATAAGCACCTCAGCCCAACCATTATCTACACCATAGCGCGCTCTACGACGCACGAACTCACGCGAGTCCACGTATTATACGCCTACTCTTTTTTGTCTGCAAAACCAATCCGAAAATGTTAGGCCGATGCTGCTTAGAAGAACAATGCCGGAGCCGTGGTTCTATTCGTTTGTCATCTCAATGAATCTCGCATCGTTTTCGTGGTCGTCGGGATCATCTTGAATTAGTTATTGCCTGAGTTCGCACGCCGTCTGAATAGGAATCGCACGCACAAACCCATTCCCAGACCCAGAACCAGGGCAATGGCAGTGAAAATGATTCGACGATCTTTGTAAGGCTGGGAGGATACTAAGGCCGGACCAAACATCTCGATTGAACCGGCGACGTTACGCTCAATATTCTTCTGGTCCAAACGCTGGCGAACGGCGTCGAACAACTCGCGCTTATGCTGCAGTGCGTTATTCTCCTTCTCGAGCGTTTGGGCATTTTCGAAAAGACCTGTAAACTCTGCCTGCTGCCCTCTGTACTCTTCTTCAACAAGTTTCGCCTCATAACTTAGCTGGTCCAGTTGAAGCTCGATCACTGCTTTTACGTAATTGGGGTCACCGGCATCAGCGATTGACATTTGTGCTCCGGCAACATTCTTCGGTTGGTCACGCCACTGCTCGTCTAATTGTGTCTCTCGCAGTTTAAGCAATTCCTCAGCAAACTTCAGGTCCTTTTGAACCCGAATTATGTCCGGATTAGAAGGTTCGAGCTCACTGGTGGCGATATGATGACGAATCGTCCTCACTTCAATATCCCGCTCGCGCCATTCGGTATCCACGTGGTATTTTGGCTGCTTTTCAATCGCCATATTGATATCGCCGGCAACGGCCTTTTTGGCCTCCCATTCCAATAGAGCAATACGCTGTCGCAGATCGCTGAGACGTGCCTGTGTCCCTTCCAGACGGAGCCTTTTGCTGGAGACAAGTTCCAGCGGGGTGCCCGTGCCGAGCGATTTGCTAAGCCTGGCACAGAGATTCTCCTGCGCCTGGATTTGGTTTTGTAAAGATCTGTACTGATCGTTCAGTTGCTGGTAGAGTTTATCCTCCTCCGCATTAGTTTTTTCCCCAATATATTGTATGTACTCTTCCAATACAGCATCCAGAATAACCTTGGCATCTTTGGCTCTGGGATCGATAAAGCTGAGGTCAATTAGCTCGGTTCGTGATCGTGGCCGGACTGAAAGAGTACCCATGAGCCTTTCCATGGCAGTAGTTGGGTTTCCAAGCAGCCTCTCTACAAGCGATTGCTGAGGCTTCTTAAACCACTGTGTATCAAGGACTTCCTTTCGGTCCAATACGCGTTGAAGGACTGACTGACTCCTGATAATGGAGACCTGGGTGTTCATGAATGAGTCATATAATGGAATCATTCCGTTATCCTCTGTCCGGAAGACCAGTCGCGGGATAATAGGCCGAACTCGTATTTGTGCCTTGGCCTGGTATTTTGGAACTATCTGGGTCCAGATAATAGCGATCGCCGGAGCGGCCACCAGAACGAAAACTACCAATACAAGAATTGATCGCCGTTTCATTTTTGTTCTCCTGAAAAAGTTATTGTCTTTCAATACACAAAGCACAATTCCATAATGAGTGTTCAATACCGTTCGAAGCTCGTCCCTGATACGCGAATTACTCCTTTATATTACCACTTCGTCGGGTACGCTGTCTATTGTGGTAAATACGTAATTTTTGTCAAAAAGAATACAGTCCTATGGACTCCGCCGTAAGGCGTGCCTCTCGGTACTTACAGAGAACACAGAATACAGAATTCGAGAAACCACTCATAAATCGGCGTTTACCCCGTGAGATAACGGTTTTATCTATCTCACAGGGTAAATCTGCGTTCATCGGCGGTTAATTCCTGTATTTTCCGGCCTCCGGCCATCTATTCACTTTTCACAAACGACCATTCACTATACACAGCGTTTGTCGATGACAAAATGTATATGACAAAATTGAGAAAATTATAAAGAATTTTAAAAAAGTCATAAAACGCGGATATTGCGTAATAAACAGCGTTTTGGATGGTAATATTTTTTTCAGCTTAGCCGCAAACTGCCCTAAGAGTACCATAATACTCCCCAAAAACTGGGCGCATAGTTAAGGTGGATTTGTCGCCTGAGACGATAAGATATTCAGTCCCGTAAGGGGCAGATTAGGGTACTAATCGATGCTGGAAACATGATAAACAACAAGCTCTCATCTGCTACTGAATCTTCAAAACCAGAACAAAGTCACTCTCACCGGCGGCGTTGTTGCCGGGCGGTGTGAAGTCACGTTCGCCATCGTTGTCAAACGGAGAGCCTTCCACAGTCCTGGATAGCCCGCTTGTCGGATCGAACCAGAATGCCGTGACCCGGCCGGAAAGCTTCGTGAGGTTTACAGTAATCCGTCGAATGCCGGGCAGATATGCCACACCGGCGCTGCCGTCGTCCGCCAGGGCCGCGGTCACGTAGTCGGCCTGCTTCCATGTGCCGAATCCGGCGGTAACGAACTGGTGATGCACATCGGGCACAAGCAGCCACCACCGGATAGTTTCCATCAGGCGCAGCAGGTTCGGGGCTTCTCGCGAGGAGCGCACCTGGAGTACGTCCCGCCAGTTCTTTTCCCACCTCCATAGCCGGGTACCGCCGCAGTAGCCGCAAGCCCCGGACAGCACAGCCCACCAGGCATTGCAGCGGATACGATACGGATTCCAAAGCTCGCCCCTCTTCGCGTCCGGCAGCAGTTCAATGGCGTTGGGTTCATCCTCATAGCCGGTCTCGCCCAGGATGACGGGATGGATGGGGTCTTTTCGCTGATATTCCGGCAGCACGTGGAGATAAGATGCGCCGTAAGTATAAGCCATGTTGACGTCGAGCCATGCTTCCTGGTGGAAGAACGCTGAGCTGGCATACTCGTGGGCGTTGTGTGCAGTGTGCAAGTGGTGCGGCGCTTCGGCACGGATTGCCTCGGCGAGAGCACGTGCACATGCAGCAAGGTTTTTGTCCGGATTGCGGTCGCCGCAGTGCATCCACATGAGATTCTTAAAACGGGCGTAGCGCTTTCCAAGGAAATGACCATAGACCTTTGCGCTGTCGGGTTGGACATAATGCATCCAAAGCCCTTTTCCAGCCCCGAACCACAGGTCGGACATTATGACAAAGAAACCTCGTTTGGTGGCTTCCTCCATAACGGTGTCCGCATAGCGCCAATATGCTTCCACTGGGTTGGTAATGTCTTTTTCCGGCTCGAACGCCACGTTGCCGTAGGCGTCGCGTGAGGGCATGGCGCTGTCATCGAGGATTTCGAGAAACAACGTATTGAAGCCTTTGGCTTTCCGGTCATCAAGGACGAGACGGACGTCATCAAGCTTGAGTTTCTGGAGGAACCACGGGGTATCGCCCAGCACGAAGAAGGGCTTGTCTTTTGAGTCCACAAGATACCGATGGTTCTTGTCGACGTGCAACGGGAAGGCGACGTCCCCAATACCAGCCGCGTGTTCCGGCGTCGTTGAATCGGCGACGGACTTGTCGGCACTTGCGAGTACGTTTCTCTCGGCCATCAGCCATGCGACGGCCATACCACCGGCGACGGCACTATGGCGAGCGAGGAACTGGCGGCGAGTCAGGGGTGAGTGTAGGGTGTGCACCTGCCGGTTCATTTTGAACCTCCTTTCAATCAAAAAACCAAAACACTTCTGTAAAATTCATAAATATTTGTAAAATAACGTCTTATGGCGTT
>CAZHBL010000299.1:0-6901 GCA_964530105.1 uncultured Pirellulales bacterium
TCCGGATAACCGGCATGGCGTCACGGTGAGCGCTTACACCAAGCCCCGTGACCAGAATGCCATCGAGTCCCTTTGGCAACAAGCAGCGATAAGGTACGTTCACGAACATTTCTTCCCTGTCCGGCGGTTTTATCAGGAAAATCGGATGAATTGTAAAGCCGTGCGAGTCGAAATTGCTTCGAGCGATCACTATGGTATCGGGATAGGTCCGCCCGAGCGAAATATCCATTGGTGACATCGTAAAATCGCCGACGATCCGCCGGCGCTCACGCGTATCAGGTAATTGGCCCAAGTCATAGGCATCTTTGTATTTTTTCTTAGCCATAACGAATGCACGCCAGACATCGATTACATCGGCATCGTCAATAAACGTCCAATCGGTGTTGGTGTATCCGGCACCAAGCTCATGCGGGGGAAGACCGGCGCCCTGGACGGCGACGTTTGTGCCGTCGGTGTAAACGCAGGCAGCGCCCGCCGAAGCGGCAATATCTGCATTTCCCGTCGAATCGATGACAACCTTTGCAAGGACTACTCCTCGGCCGTCTGTTGTTGCGACAACCACTCCTTTGACGCGTCCATTCTCCACAAATGTGCCGCAACCGAGGGCGCCGAACCAGATATCCGCTCCGGCTTTACGCAATTGGCTGCGATACCATTGTTTCTTCCACTCGATATTCCATCCATCGCCTCGCGGTTTTGCATCTACTTCGAAACCGGCAATTCCTTCATCAATTTCTTTAGTAAATCCCTTGATATAGCCATAGTAATATTTGCTGATAAAACCAGTCGTTCCCACGCCGCCAAGACCGTGCAGGTACTCGACGACAAGCGTCCTGGCCCCCTTTCGTGCCGCGGCAATACCGGCCGGGGCACCGCCCGTACCGCCGCCGATTACCACAATATCATATTCTCCGAGTACAGGTATGGCACGCCTGCCGGCTGATACTCTTTCAGGTGTTTTTGTCTGCTGACGTATCCCAGCGAGATTCTCGCTAACATCCCCTGAAGCAACCGCCGGCGCTGGTTTGTCGGGGAGCCTCACATTTCGCGGCTCCGGCATGTTTTTCGCTTGCCAAGCAGCAGCGGCACCAATGCGATTGCCGGCTTTCATTAACTCCAAAGGTCGAAGCAGCTCTTCGGCGGCTTTTCGCGATACATCCACGCAGCCGCCAAGCACAAACATACTTGCGACTCCCCTCGGCCTGAACACATCCAGATTAACCTTATCGGCGCCGGGCCAGGAACCGTAGAGACTTTTCTTTGCTTTGACCGGGTCCGGCGGAACCTGGTACATTGTCTCCGACGCATCTACAACGCCCGGATCCCATGTTCTATCGCGGGCAATCTGTTCGGCCAGGGCAAAAGATGCAAATGAGCCGTCATTCATTAGTATTTCAAGTTCGTACTCAATAGCTTCGTAGTTCCGGCCGACCCTGGCAGGGATCGGTGAGGGCATCTTTTTTGCCGTAATGCCCGGGCCGGTCTGCAATTGTCCGCCAACTACAACCCGCCGAAACGTCTGCAAGCCGGCGGGATAGGGCTCAAAAACAGCTCCCACCATTCTGGCCACATTCGCCCGCAGCGTAGCATCAATTATGACTTTGGCTTTCACCGCCTGCCGGCCGGACCGGTTGGCCATCACAATACCCGCCGGCCTGCCCTTATTATCAACAAGCACGTCGGTTGCATAGCAGCCGTACAGAAACTGCACGCCCGCTTCGAGCAGCGCCTCATCCAGCATCCTCTTGACCTGCATGGGTGTCGGCGGCATCCGCAAATGTTCGCCGGGCTGGGCGGCGGAATTCTCATCCTCGATTAAAATCTCGCCCAAAAGCACTCGCTCGACATCAGGGCTTTTCCGGATGTGGAATTTCACGTATCGGGCATGCCCGGTCATCGGCGCCGTAAACACAACGGGCCCCCATGGCTCGGGAAGGGATTCGCCGAGTCTCTCATTTTGAATGATTGTGGCCTGCTTCCAACTCTGCTTATCCCCGCTCAATGAAACACCGATGCTCTGCACTTCGAAATCGCCGATGAGCCCGGGGCTGCGGCGCTGGTAAGCCATGACATGGACTTTCCTGAGTTTACGTTCGGTTCCCAGGTCGGCAATGATAGTCACATCGCCGTCATATTGAACGCTTTGCGTGCTCGCACTGTGCCACTTGCCGTCGGTGAGCAGCGACGCCGGCTGCGTATCTTTATGCATGGCAGCGAACGGTTTGTCGGCATCATAAACAAAATCAACGGAATTATGCGGCACTAAAGGCGCCGCCGGCTCGGCATAAACCTTCTTCGCAAGAGGCTGGCTCGGCACTTCACCCGGCTCCAGCCAGAGCCGGTACATGCCGCAGATATCCTCGCCGAGATACGGACGTTCGGCGGCAAGAAAAACTCTCGCTCCATGCTCAGCCGCCGCCACCGCCGCGGCCACTCCGCCCGAAGTACCACCTACAACCACTACGTCAACATCATAGGCGACAGGAATATTCTTAGCCGATTCATTAACTGCTTTTTCATAACCACTGCTCACAGATTGATCGGTGCCGGAAAAGCTGCTTTGGGATACTTTCGAACACCCCCCCTGTAAATAAAGCAGACATAACAGCATCGCAAGCAGTATAATCTGAATATATTTTTTCACTTCCAGGCCCTTTCAACAAACATCTACAGTTGCTCCTCCTGCTCTATTCCGTCCTGAACGGCTCTCACCCGATATTCATACATCGCGGCAGGAATTGCCTTCAAGTTGTTATGTTAACCGACATTAAATTGATTGTAAAGATTCCATCATTTCCAATAAGAATCCTTGATTTACTTTGGATTGTTCACATAACGCTTAAAATAATACATTTTTCCCTTGATACCAAGGCAGTCAATTTGATATAAATATAATAAGTGAGGTTTTGATACTTATAGACGGGCATCTGCTGTTTTTGGGCTTGCGGTTTGAGATTTCTATAGTTTACCAGGGATTTTTCAAAAGACGCAGAACTAAGGAAAAAGTAATGATGATGCCGGAGTAATATCATTCGCAGTTACGGTTTGCACCTTTCAATTGATCGTTCATATTGAGATTCTTGGAGGAGGCAAATAATCTCGAACCGGATATAGTTCCCGTCAGCGGATGGATACGGATCGGGCATTGTGCAGGTGAAAACAATATTAGTTGTTTTGGTGGTTGGTCAAAGCATAATTATCAAAATTTTCTTATGAGGAGGACTATTATGTGTAAAAAACTAATCTTTCTAATTACTTTTGTCTCAGTCCTGACCCTGGTGGGTAGCTCTTCTGCTGAAATGGTAGGGCATTGGAGATTCGACGGAGATTTAAATGACTCTTTCGGAGAGGCGCATGGGACATTCAACGGGGGATCTCCCGCATACGTGACGGGCAGAATAGGCCAAGGGATTGATTTCAATGGTGTGAGCCAGTTCGTCCATATACCTTCGGAGAATCCCTCGGCCTATACGATTACCTTATGGGTCAGACCGGCACGTACGGATGCTGCCAGCGTCTTTGTACGCACGAGCGGTTCAGGTCCGACCACCGAGTGGTCGCACCAGCTTCGCATTAATCCTCAGGGAGCATTTCATCACTACCTGTGGGTCGGTTCCGAGCGCAATGTGGCGGGAACGACGCTGGTGGAAGCGGACGAGTGGTATCACGTTGCTATCGCTGCCGCCAACAATGGTACCATGCATCTATTCGTTAATGGTGAAGAGGACGCCACGTCGATTGACGTCGCTGGTACGCTGTGGGGCGCTGGAGATCGTTACTACGTGGGTTCCAACTCCGGACACGCAATGGGGTGGTTCCAGGGGGTCGTCGACGACGTTCAGATTTACGACAGTATCTTGACGGCCGAGGAGGTAGAAAGGATTGCGGCATCGAGCGGAGGATTCCCTCTTGCGTTTGGGCCCACTCCCAAGAATGGTGCCCTGTACTCTGACACATGGGCGACTATTTCGTGGAGGCCGGGAGATTTTGCGGTCTCGCACAATGTGTATTTGGGCGATAATTTCGATGATGTGAACGATGGCGCCGGCGATACGTTCCGGGGCAATCAGGCTGTTGAATATTTTGTTGCTGGTTTCCCGGGATATCCTTATCCCGACGGTCTTGTTCCCGGCACGACGTACTACTGGAGAATTGACGAGGTCAACGACGCCGAGCCCAACAGTCCCTGGAAAGGCGACGTCTGGAGCTTCTCGATTCCTCCAAAGACCGCCTATTATCCAAATCCAGCCGACGGCGCCGAATTTGTTGAGCTGAACGTGCAGCTTAAATGGACGGCAGGTTTCGGAGCAAAATTACACTATATATTCTTCGGCGAAGATTTCGACGAAGTGAGCAATGCTGCCATGGGTAAACCTAACGGCAGTGCGAATTACAGTCCCGGCCCGCTCAAACTTGCTAAGACTTATTACTGGCGGATCGATGAATATGATGGCGCCGGTACTTATAAAGGCGAAGTATGGAGTTTCACTACTCTGGGCGCTGTCAGCGGCCCCAATCCGGCAGATAATGCAGTGGATGTAAAACCGTCGGTTGTTCTTACTTGGAATGCGGGAGCTGTCGCCGCTTCGCACGAGGTGTACTTCGGCTCGAACGCAGATGCCGTCAAGAATGCCACGATAACCTCGTCCGAGCACAAGGGTGCCAAAGCCCTCGGCGAGGAGAGCTACGATCCCGGCAAGCTAACGTTGAACACAGCGTACTACTGGCGGATAGATGAAGTCAACGGCGCCAGTACCGATAGTCCATGGGCAGGCGACGTCTGGAGCTTTTCGACCGGAGATTTCTTTGTCATAGACGATTTCGAACACTACGATGCCAACGACAACCAGATATGGTACGCCTGGCACGATGGACTCGGTTATGGTGCGCCTGGCACCGATCCTTACTTTGCCGGCAACGGCACCGGCGCTGCGGTCGGCGATGAAACCTCTCCTTCTTATACCGAGGAGACTATTGTCCACGGCGGCGGCAAGTCAATGCCGATTTCCTACGACAACAACAAGCAGGGCTATTCGAAGTATTCAGAGGTTGAGCTAACGTTGACGGCCCAGCAAGACTGGACCGAGCAAGGCGTTACGGAGTTGTCGCTGTGGTTCAGAGGCTACCCGGGATCCACCGGCAGCTTCGCGGAAGGCCCGGCCGGCATTTATTCTATGACGGCCTCCGGTGCGGATATCTGGGCAGTGAATGGCGTGGAGGCAGATGAGTTCCACTTTGCTTATAAGATGCTCACCGGCGCCGGCTCGATTGTCGCAAAGGTCGACAGTGTTGAAAATACGAACGACTGGGCCAAGGCCGGCGTTATGATTCGTGAGACGCTCGATACAGACTCGGCGCATGCCTTTGCCTGTGTCACTCCCGCCAACGGAGTCGCCTCTCAGGGTCGTCCCGATACCGGAGCAGCCAGTTTCAACACGAATCAGACTGGAGTTGCCACGCCTTACTGGGTGAAGCTGGAGCGTAGTATTTCCGGCATGTTTACGGTTTCGCATTCGGCGAACGGTTCGACCTGGTCGCCAGTAACGGGAGCCACACCGCAGACCATCCCAATGGGCGCGAATGTCTATATCGGTTTGGCGCTTACCAGCCACGATGCTGCATTGACATGTCAGGCGGTATTCTCCAACGTCACGACTACCGGTAATGTCACCGGGCAGTGGGCAAACCAGGATATCGGCATAGCCAGCAACGATGCCGAGCCGCTTTACGTAGCGGTTTCCAACAGTACCGGCACGCCTGCAGTAGTGGTCCACGATGATCCGGCCGCGGCACAGATTGACACCTGGACCGAGTGGGTGATTCCGTTACAGACGTTTGCAGATCAGGGCATAACTCTGACCAATGTGGACAGGATTGCGATTGGCCTGGGCACACATGGCAACACGACAATCTCCGGCGGTTCGGGCAAGATATTCGTTGACGATATTAGGCTGACTCTGCCGAGAGAGGCTGCTGAATAGTAAAAAACCGCTGTGGCGGAAATAACAGCAGGACTTGAATGATTTTGGGGCCTATGCTGATAAGTTTGGCATAGGCCCCTTTTCTAATTGATTTGGCCCTGAGAGCCAATCATGCCGATGGACATTGTTGCGAACAACCCTCCTGCGGATGGCTATAACATGCGTCCTGCAACAGGCGCGAATCTTGTTGATATGCCTGTGATTTGGCCAAAAACAATTTTAAAGCATCATTTTGGTGTCTGAACGCCTGATTGTAACTCGAAATTTCTGCCGAAGAACTTGCGTTTCAGGACGATCCGTTTACAATAGGGGATATGTGAATTCATCTTTTTTGAAAGGAGCATGGGAAAATGTTGAAGAATTTGCTATTGAATATTTTGATGCTGTTGCTGATTACGACCAGTGCGATGGCCGGTGAGTGGATGGATTTGTTCGACGGCAAGACGCTGAATGGCTGGAGCATTCATAGCGGCTATGCGAAGTATCGTGTGGAGGACGGGGCGATAGTGGGTACGGCAGTAAAGGGCAGCCCCAACACGTTTCTTTGTACGAACAAAGAGTACGGAGATTTCATTCTGGAGTTTGAGGTCAAATGCGATCCCAGATTGAATTCCGGTGTCCAGATTCGCAGTCAGATCGCCAAAGATCCGATGTTTTTCGTATTTAGGAGGCCCGATGGCCGGCCCCGGCAGAATGTGATTCCGCCGGACCGTGTCTACGGCTACCAGGTGGAAATCGCCGGAGCGGAAACCGGCACCTCGGGTGGGATTTATGACGAGGCTCGCCGCGGCTTTTTCCTCGCTGATGTGAGCGAAGATCCGGCCGCCGGCAAGGCCTTCAAGGACGACCAGTGGAACAAGTACCAAATCGAGTGTAAAGGCAGTTCCATCAAAACGTGGATCAACGGCGTTCCCTGTGCC
>CAZHBL010000300.1:0-6884 GCA_964530105.1 uncultured Pirellulales bacterium
TATACTATTATGCCGCTATTATTGCAATATTATCCCGCCGGACATTAACTACTCCAGCTTGTTCCATAGGCCGGATCTGATGTTTTAGCAGAACTTTGAATGGAATCGCTTCGAAAACATGTAAAAAAAGATAAATTTTTCGCACCTGTTGAAAAAGAATGAAAAAAATCACCCCGGAATAGTCGCAACGGAAAGAAAAATCAATTATACTTGTAATTATAGGACTATGTAAATTAGCTTGACTACGGTCTTTCAATGATGGGATTCTGGCCGTGAGTTATTTGAAAACAGTGGGATTTTATTGATTTCAGCGTGAAATAATGCTACAATTTTTTATGTAATCCTCAGAAATATTTTATTGCTGCAACCGGAAAAGGGTCGCCTGCCTACTTGGCAGCGTCTCTCTAATTCTTTTTTGGACAAGTACTTATGATGTAGCAAAATATGCTTCTAATAAAAATTAATAAATCTTTATCTAAAAAAGCAAAATTGAGCGAAATGATGTCGGAAAGCGTCAAGTCCACATTTGTATAAAGCGGGACTTTAGAAGCAGCGATTAATTAGCATAATTATGAAAATAACGTTACATTTATCTTCATTTGTGGCACTTAGTTATAGTTTTTTATGCGATAGTGTTAACAGGGGCCCAGTATGGATCAGCAGTTGGATCAGTTAGAACTGATCGGGCGGGCTCAGTGCGGCGATAGGCAATGCCTGGGTCAGTTGGCTAAGCAGGCGAGATCACGCCTTTATACGTACGTTTACCGTCTGACTCAGCAGGATGATTTAGCCCAGGAAATTGTACAGGAAAGTTTGTTGGAGATGTGTAAAGTGATAGGCAAATTGAAAAACGCAGACCGGTTTTGGCCCTGGCTGTACGGCATAGCCGTTAACAAGCTCCGGCGTCATTATAGAACCGAGCAGACGCAACGAAAAGTGGCGATTTCCAGTATGAAACGAAAAAACGCAATGAACGACCGGCAGGACGGGCTGGAAAATCTCGTCAGCGAAGAACTGAAAAATATCGTCTCGGCGGCAATGAAAAAGCTCAGGACACGGCACAAAGCCGTGCTTGTGATGCGCTGCTATGACGAGATGCCATACTCGGACATTGCCGAGTCAATGGGATGCAGCGAATTTAGTACGCGCATGCTGTTTTTACGCGCGAAAAAATGCCTGCAGCGAGAGCTTTCTCGCAACGGCTTCGGCAAGGGCTCTCTACTGGCCGCCCTGGTGCTGTTCGGTAAGATGACAGCCCCAAGCAAGGTCGCCGCGGCACAAGTTTCAGTCTCGGCTGCCGCAACCAAGGTCGGTTTAATGGCAGGGATCGCCGGAGTGGTGACTTCGAAAACAGCGATTATATCACTCACCGCGGCCGGCGCATTGACCGCCGGAACAGTAGTTATGAAATCAGAACCCTTTAATCAAGGCGTCAAAAATCCTCAGCCCTCACTGACCGGCACACAGAATATCGGCCAGTCGGGCCAGAGCGGCAATCCCAGCCAGGAGTTCTGGTACTATTTCCCGGAAAGTCCGGCAGACCCCATGATGCTAAGGGCAAAGTCAGGTTCGGTCGGCGACAAATCGTACTGGCAGGTACTGCAGGACGACCGCGCAAATTACTTCTACAATAATAATCGTCTTTACATTAATAACTACCGCATGTGGTCCCGCGACCTTAGCGTGCAAAAGATCCCGACGGACGATCCTAAAATGACCGAGTTCATCTGCCAGGTCGAGGGAAGCAAAAATACTATAGGGCATATAGCGCCCAGAGGCAAGGGCCTGCTGGTTGTTGCCGCTCAGGGCCAGAAAAATGATGACAATCAGCTCTGGGTCACCCGTCATTACAACGTCCTTGAAGAAGACTACTTCCAGTCCGACTGGCCGGCCACAACAAAAACCTTTGACAACCGCGACAAGATGCATAAACGCGGCTGGACATACTTGCGAGTCACGGGCCAGTTAAATGGACAGAACGTTTCGGGTACCGGAAGAATACCGTTTGTTAATCTGACCAGCAAACAATACGGCCCCTGGCTGAAGCTGCAGGTTGGATCTCTGAGTATTGTTGATACATACAAGGAAGCTTATATAAGCGAACCGACTTCCGCCGGGGTGAAAACATACAAAGGCGGCAGTTTCTTCAAGGGACTTTGCAGGCCCTGGATGGGACTGCATACAATCGATACGGTTCGCCGCGACGCCGCAGAACAGCGTATCTGGTTCGAGACCAGGTATACGCCGGACAGCCGGTTCGCCGAGGTGGAGCTTACCTGTGAAAACGCCAGAATCGTATATAAGATCGATATGGAAACAGACGTAGTTGACGAAATCGCCTTTTCAACAGATCAGGGCGATACGGGAAATCTGAAGTTTTCGTATCTGGAGTCTGTTGATGGATTGGATCAGGAATTTTTACCTCCGGGCAAACCCAGAAATCCGACGGTTGCCGGCAGCAGCCCGGGTATCTTGTGGCTTGCTCAGTTAATGGAGGATTCGCTTAAATAGACCGATGGAAAAGAACTTTCCCACCGAGCCTTCGCCGAGGATCAGGATTAGGAGCGTTAAATCCCCTGAGTTAAGTAAAATTGAGAATATTTGCTGGGAATCAAAAAGGAACATAAGAAATGAGTACGCCGGGCACAAGTAGGTTTCGGACTGCCGCTGTAATTTTCGTAATTGCAGCAGTCTGTCTGATTCCCAGCCCGGCAAAGGCCTACGAATACCAGGACGATTTCAACAGCGACAAAGCCGAGAGCGAGAGCTACTTTCACTCCATTTTCTGGCCTCAAGGAGCCTTTCCTCCACAGCAGGCGTATTTATACTTTCGGGATACAGGAGATCAACGCGAATTGGGATTCGGAGACTACAATGACGATCCGGCCTATCTGGGCTATCGTTTCCCACCCGGTTCGGACAATTCAACAGGTTCTGTATACGGAGAACTTCTGATTGATGTGCGGCTCCTGGAGTCATCGGGTTATTTATTCTACTCATTTTCCGCCGACGGTGTCAACTGGTCGTCCGCACAGGAACTGGAACCGCCAACACCCAACATCCAGTTAGAATCCGTCCGGGGCAGTTGTTATGTCATCTTCTTCGGCACCGGCGTCCTTATCGATAATCTAAAGGTAAATTTGTACTCGCCTTCTACCACGATTTACGTGCCGGATGACTTTGCCACGATTCAGGAAGCAATCGATTCCGCTAATCCCGGCGATATCGTGGAGGTCGCCCCGGGTACTTATTCCGGCGACGGCAACCGGGACATCGATTTTAGAGGCAAGGCAATCACCCTCCGCAGCTCAGGCGGGCCCTACAGTACGACTATCAATTGCACAGGCTCCGGTTCCGAAGATCACAGGGGATTTTACTTCAAAGGCGGCGAAGAGTCGGATTCTATTCTGAGAGGCTTCACAATCGTCGGGGCGGTCGTGCCGGGCTCCAGTGTTCCATCGGATTCAGGGAGCTGGAGTTCGAGCCATTTAAATCCCATTGGCGGCGGCATATACTGCGAATTCAGCAGCCCAAGCATCGTTGATTGTGTCATCAAACGATGTGCCACAGAATTGGGAGGCGGGATCGGTGTAGTCAGCGGTTCACCGACCATTATCGATTGTGTAATCGAAGATTGCAGTGCAGGGGGGACCGGATCGGCCGAATCCGGCGGACGCGGGGCCGGCATCGCTCTGATAAGAGGCTCCGACGCCACGATCCTGCACAGTAAGATAAAAAATAACTCCGGCTATTACAATAGTCTCGGGGCGGGAGTATACTGCTGGCGAAGCCGTGCTTTCTTTGCCAATTGTGAAATTTCCAACAACTCAGCACAAGGTAATGTTCAGGGGGGCGGCGCTTTCTGCGGTGGTTCTTCTGCACGCATCGAATTCCAGAATTGTGTCATCTCAAACAATACTGCCGAGATAGGCGGCGGCATCTGCGCCGGCTCCTTGGGTGACAGCGCCAATGAGCATGTAATAATAACTAATTGCACCATTGCTGACAACAACCTCTCAGGAGACCAGCCAGCCGATTCAACGGGCGGAGGAATTCACTCCGTTAGCAGCAACATCACAATCAGAAGCAGTATCGTCTGGTATAACGATGGCGTACCCGTGAAGCTTATTGACCCGGCATCGAGCAGCCCGGTTCTCTATTCATGTATCGAAGGCGGTTATCCCGGCCAGGGCAACATCGACAGTGACCCGTTATTTGTATCATCGGGCGGCAGCGATTATCACCTGCGGTCCGTCTTCGGCTGCTACAACTCGTTGGGCGCTTGGGTAAATGACAGCGAATATAGTCCCTGTATCGATGCCGGCGATCCGCATCCGCAGGGCGATCCGCAGAATCCGGTCGGCGCCGAGCCTCTTCCCAACGGCAAGCGTATCAACATGGGCGCATACGGCGGGACCGCCGAGGCCAGCAAGGGCGCAGATGCCTGGGTCTTCCATGTTGATAAATACAGCGGCAACGACAATAACTCGGGCCTGAGCAGGGCCAACGCTTTCGCCACCATTCAAGCGGCGGTGAAAGCGGCCACCTACGACGGCGATACGGTCATGGTCTGGCCCGGCGTTTATCGAGAAGACGTTGTTTTAAGAAACAAAGCAATAATTCTCCAGAGCGCAGACGATGCAGCCGTGGTAACTGCCTCCAGTGCTTACGCGTTTTCATTTTATTCCGCCGAGAGTTCAAGGTGCGTCTTGCGTAATTTCGTCATTACCGGCTGCAACAGTGCCAATGGAGGAGCCATCTTCATCGAAAGTGCCTCGCCCACGCTTACTAATCTGACTATAACCGGCAACCGTTTGGGTATTAGTGCTTATGATGGAGGCAATACCGACATTGTTAATTGTATCCTTTGGAATAATGCGGACGGTGACTTGTACCATTGCCGCTCTCGCTACAGTTGTGTACAACAATTGGACCCTGCTGATCGGAACAACGAAAATATCAATACGGACCCCTTGTTCGCCGATCCAGGCAGCGGCGATTACCATCTAATGAGCAGATACGCCAGATATTCGCCAGGCGTTGATTCATGGGTAACCGATGTGCTCACAAGCCCCTGTATCGACGCCGGCGACCGAGGAATGGATCCCGGGCGTGAACAGAAGCCTAACGGAGGCAGAGTGAACATGGGAGCTTACGGCGGAACACCGTTCGCGAGCCTGAGCGGCTGGCCTTCATGGGCCGAGGAAGATAACGGCGCTCAGTAGGGTAGAACAGGGCCGATTAAGTATTCCTAATAAAAAAATCACAGGAAATCACGCCGGCAAGGTGGCGATAGCTCGCATAAACTCAGCGAATAGCAGCATTTGAAGCATTTTGTCATCCGGCGAATATTTTTTCGTCCTCGGTAAAATATGTGGTTGACACAAGATTATAGGTCGTGTATAATCAGGAGCGTGGGTATTGTGTGCTATTAGAGCGCAAAGATTTGGTCTGGACACGATCGGAGGATATGGAAATTCGCGTCCGAAGCAAACAAACGAAGGTAGGTGGTGAAAAAAGAGGGTTCACGTTAATCGAACTTCTTGTTGTAATCTCTATCATCTCCCTTCTAATGGCTATTTTAGTTCCGTCACTTAGGAAAGTGCGGCAGCAGGCCCGCGCGGTCGTAGCCGCGCAAAACCAAAAGGAAATCGTATCCGCAATAACCATCTTCGCGTCGGACAACAACGAAAGATTCCCCGAGTCGGTTGCCACAGTAGGAGGAGTTGATAACGCCTGGAACTGGTCGGACCCCACCAAGCTTACCGGCAACAAGCACCGAAGCCCCGGTATTCACCGGGCCATGAGCGAATACCTCAAGAGCTACATCACCGACGCCAGCACAATGTACTGCCCCAATGCACCGCAGAGATACAAGTATCTGCAGCAGGCCTGGGACGCCGGTGACGATTGGGACTATCCCGAGGACGACGCCTTCTCAGCCGATCCTGTCGGCGGGACATATTGTTTCTACTGGAACTACACAGGATATCTCGGCGGACGCAAGGTCGTCTTCAAAGGGCCGCAGGGTCCGGCAAGCGGCGGAAGAAAATTCAGTAAGCTTGTCGTAACCGATTATTTCGGCTATGACCACTGGAGAAGCCCCTGGTCTCACGGGAGCTGCGAACAGTTCAACGGGGCGAAAATTAATCCGGAAACATGGCTTCTCTCGGCCTATTGGTGCCGTGAGGGCGATATCGAAAATCCCCCCCAAATCAAGCTGCGTGCGGGCTACACCGACGGGCACGTCGAAACCTATTCGCCTTCGGACACCGTTCCGATGAAGGTTTCTTACACCGCCGACGGCACAATCCCATACCCGAACGGTATGGGCGGCGGTATATTCTTCCTGCCCAGAAACGCACTACAATAATTCGCCTTTTAACTTTTGCCTTGTTTCTTTTGCCTTTTGCCTTGCTTTTTGTGCTTTGTGATTTGTGATTTGTGCCCAGTATTGCGCAGCTGCAACGAAAAATATTCGGTGATACAGGCCGCCTGTGTGGGTTAGCTTGTATAGAAGATTGGCAGGGCTGTGAGCAAAACGCTCGCAGCCCTGCTATTGCAATGAGGTTGCTATTGAAGCATTCTAACGCAGAAGGGCCTCTATTTGTTATGGGTTAACTACCCGGTTGTAGATACGGACGTCGTCAATCAGGCCGGAGAAGAAGCTGGCCGCATCAATAGATTATGGGCCAGTTTTAAAAATAGGAAATTTTTTTACATTTTTTACATTTTTTTGTTAACTCGCTTTAAAAACAGAGCTAAAATATCTTCCAATAAAAGCGAAGTACGCGAGAAAAGTAAATACGGCGGTATGATTCTTAATTTAATAAAGACTTCCGCAAAATGAGTGATTTTTGACAGAGGTCAGAGTTGATAAGCAA
>CAZHBL010000301.1:0-6872 GCA_964530105.1 uncultured Pirellulales bacterium
CGGGTGAGCGCCCGGCCGGGCTTCTTTACGAAGAGTTCCAACAGCTTGAACTCTTTCGGCGAAAGCTTGATTTCATCTGTCCCGCGCGTCAGCTTTCTGGCGGGAATATCGAGCCGAAAGTCTGCAAATTCATAAACATCCTGCTCGGCTTGTTTGCTTCGTCTTAAGAACGCCGCAGCGCGGGCAAGAAGCTCCTTGATGCTGAAGGGCTTGGTGACATAATCGTCCGCCCCGAGATTCAGTCCCAACACGATGTCCGATTCCTCGCCCTTGGCGGTCAGCATGATGATGGGCATATCGAGATTTTCCTTACGGATAAGTCTGCATACTTCGTAGCCGTTTATCTTCGGCAGCATAATATCGAGAATAATCAAATCGGGCTTCTCATTGAGCGCGGCATTCAGGCCATCCTCCCCATCGGGTGCTGTCACCACGCGGTAGCCCTTGAACTCGAAGTTGTCCTTGAGGCCCCGCAGCATCGTCGGGTCATCTTCAACTATCAGGATTGTTTCCATCTGGCTCAGGCGGTTTAAATTTATAACCTATGTCTATTATTCTATGGATGAACGTTGGATTGCCGGGTTCAGGTTCTATTTTATCCTGCAAGGTACTGACTGCCTCGTCAATGTCGCGCAAAGTAACAAAATGCGAATGACCCCACACCGTACCGCGTATTTCGTCGCAAGTCAGGGTGCATCCGGCCCTTTTCAGGAACAGGCGGAGCATCTTGAACTGGCCGGGGCTGAGCTTGACCGGCTTTCCGCCGCGAGTGAAAGTTTCGTTGACGATATCGAACCGGCAGTCACCGAATTCATAGACATCCGGCTCACCGCCGCCTCTTCGTCGCATAAAAGCTTCGGCACGGGCCAGCAGCTCTTTTATGCTGAACGGCTTAGTGACATAGTCATCCGCACCGAGATTCAGCCCCATCACGATGTCGGATTCAGTATCCTTCGCTGTCAGCATGATAATCGGCATATCGAGATTCTTCTTGCGGACTTGACTGCATATCTCGTAGCCGTTGACCTTTGGCAGCATTATATCGAGAATGATAAGGTCGTGCTGCCCCGTAAGCGCCGCCTTAAGGCCCAGCTCGCCGTCGTGGGCAGTCTTTACGCGATATCCCTTCAAATCGAAGTTGTCTTCCAATCCACGAAGCATTGCCGGATTGTCTTCTATAATCAGCACGCTTTTCATATTAATCTACTTGTTTCACAGTAACTTTTCTGCCTTCATTTGTCTGAACCGAATATGCAATCCAGAGTTTTCCTTTTACATCATAAACACAAGAGCCAAACCGAGGATTTCCATCAGAGATTAACATAATCGGTTGTTTCCAGCAACTGTTATCCGAATCATACTCCGCTTTCCACAATGACCATTCTTTTCCATTCTCGGATTGTGACCAGGTCAAAGCACCTTTTCCTGTGTTATTGAATGCGAAACAGGGACTGCACACATTCACAAGGTCCTGGGCAACCGCAAATTCTTCGCCAAGCGTATTATTGGCATTCAGAGATCTTGCGTAAAGGTTTTTGCGATACGCTCGCTCTTTTTGGCTCGGCCCCAGAGAATCCCAGGCACACCAGAGATTGTTATTGTATTCACTCGACAACATTGGTGCCGCGTCGATCCTGTAGCCACTCAGATTAAAAGTTTTACCAAGTGCAAGATCCTGACTTATAGTGCGAACAAAAATCGTCGGCTCCTTTGCATCTTTCGTATAGCCTTTGGGCTGGTGAAAATCCCAGCTCCAGCTTACAAAAACCTGCCCGTTCAGAATGGATATGGACGGATCCGTATGGTCTTCGTACACGGGTACATCACTTGGGCTGATGTGTATTTCTTCCGAGAGTGTGTCGTTCGAATACTTTCGAAGATAGACTTCTTTGTCGCGGGAAATCTGACCCATATTATGCCATTGATAATATGTAATCCAGATAGTTCCAGAATCGTCCGCCGTTATGCGGCCGTGCATGGTATCATCCTGTGATTTCGATACAACGATGCTCTGACGACCTTCCCTGACGTCTTTCAAAGATGTCAGATAAATTTGATATTTGTTATCGACAGCGTTGCTGGTCCAACAAATCCAGACATGGTTCTTATTATCCACCAGAACAGTGCCGTCATATTCATCCGCATCCGTCGCCGCGATGGGAATGTCTTTATCTGATGACCGGCTGTCGCAGATTCTCAGTATAATATCGCTGTTTCCATTTTTAAGGGAAGTAAACACGGCATAAATTTTTCCATCGGTCCCTGCGGCAATGGAAGTAAAACGGTCATTTTGCAGCAGTTTTTTATCCTCGCCGCTACGTTGCAGAGTTGAGGTCATGTAAGGTACACCATCGACCGTTTTAGTTTCCGAAACAAAAGTTTCTTTTTTGAATTTTTCAAGCTGCTGCATTAATTCTCTGTCTCTATCCACCAGATTATTACATTTATAAACAACCTGTCCGTTCGGATCGACCAGCATAAGAAACGGCCAGCCTCTTCTGTTGTATTTCCTTTCAAAAGCACGGTCCGAATCCATCAAATAAACGACCGGCATTTTGTAATGCTTTTGGAAGTCGAGTGCGGGCAATTCATTGTCGCCGGAAATAACACGAATCACCTGCAAACCGGATTTGCGATAATCTTTTGCGAGCGCTGCGACACGCAGCGCTTCCTGCTGGCAGCCGCCTCACCAACATGCGCCGAATTCGAGAAAAATCGGAACTCCCTCGTAGTCCTGTGAAGAAACCTGCCGGCCGTAATTGTCCATAAAAGAAAACTCGGCTTTCTCAGCTTCCGAAGGCAATGCCCAAACCAGGCACATGAGAATGATAGTAAAAATTGCCTTGTTTATACTTTTCATCCCAATACCCTTTCATGAAATAAAACAAATACCGACCGAATTAAACCGAGCTTAAACATACTATAAATGTGCTTCCTTCGCCGGGCTTACTCTCGACCGAAATCGTGCCTTTGTGGGCATCTATGATAAATTTCGCTATACTAAGCCCGAGCCCGCAGCCTTCTGCACGTCGTGCAAGGCTGCGGTCAACCTGGTAAAACCGATTGAATATCCTTTTAGCGGACCGGCGTGATATACCAGCGCCATTATCCGAAACCTTAAAACAAACCAAACCATCTTCCGAAGAAACACTCAATTCAATCCGCTTATCATCATAAGAATATTTGTAAGCATTGTCCAGCAGGTTTACAAGCACTGTTACCATAGAATCACGGTCGGCCGTCACATCAGGCAAATCATCCTGGATATTCACCTTAAAGCTGCATTGGCCCTTGCTGAATTTTGTCTTGACCGCCTCGGCGGCATCATGTGCAATCGCAGCCGGGCTTGTTCGGATCATAGCGAATGCCTGCTTGTTTCGCTCCATTCTCGAAAAGGTAAGGAAATTGTCGATTAATCCCGTAAGCCGTTCGTTTTCCTTCGAAACAAGCTCCAGATATTCAGTAACCTGCTGCTGGTCTCTGTAGCTACCCTCCAGCAGTGTATCAACCAGCACCCGCATCGATGCCAGCGGCGTCTTCAATTCATGCGAAACCGTGGCAATAAAATCGTTTTTGAGCTTGTTTATCTTTATTTGCTTTCCTATCGCCTGCGCCGTCAGCAATCCCGCTGCTACCATTACAGCAATAGCAAGCAGTCCGGCCCAGATGTATACCATTTTTTGTCTGTTAGCCGTTTTTTCAAAAATATCCACATCCCCAAAATGAATCTCAGCCCGCCAGCCTGGAAAGAACTTTCCCAAGGGGGCATGCAAGAAAGCAGCTTCTTTGGGAGCTTCCAGGCCCGCAACGCACTTACCGGAGCCGTCCAATATCCGGCAGGAAACACCAAGCTCATCGAGACCGTCCGAACACAGATCGAAATCCGACCGAAGCGCTTCTGCCGTCCGCAATAGTATGTATGTCCTGTCTCCTATAGTATGATAAACTCCGAAAGCCTCTTCCGGTAAATCCAGCCTGCGAAAGCTATCTTCGGGCCACGATTTAAGCAGTTCCGTCAGCACAGACTGCCTTGACGCAGCGGCTATCGCCGCAGCCTGTTTAGTCTGATATGAATCCAATACAGTAGATATCTGTCGTCTCAATTGTTCAGCAAAGTCCGAATAGTTCCACTCAACTGCTTCGATGGTGTTCAGAAGCATGCGTAGCGACGAAATTAACCTTAGTGCATTATCTTCAGACCAGGACTCGGCCACCACAGTACTGCTGTATTTGTTGAGGAAAGCCGTTGCTAATTCTTCAGTCGAAAGCAACTTTTTTGCCCTGAGAACCTCCGGGCCAAAATCTTCAGCCCATTGACTTTTCTCTACAATTTCAACAGCTTTGCGGAGCAAAAAGATACGGGTTTCCGACGGCATTGGTAAAAAATCCGAATCATTGCCGGGGGTGTAATTGACAGCCGATTCAATCAACTTCTGCACGTCAGACCGGACCAAGCCATCGTCGGTTTTGGATTTCAGTTCCACCAATAAGACTCTGGCGTTAGCCATCAGGGAAACTGAAGCTGAACTAACACTTCCCTGACGTGTACTATATGCCAGCTCATTGCACTGAGCAATGGCCTTACCAATATCTCCGGACTTCCTCAAACATCGAACCTTTCCCATCAGCGCTGAATTGCGGACATAATCTTCTGCCGAGGTCTCGGCGATTTGTTCGTATAATCCTGTAGCGCCGGCAAAATCTTCTTCGATAAATTCAGCCTTCCACGCTTTGTTAAACTCATCCGGCAGTTGACTCGCATCTTCTTTGCCTCCAATTACAGGATAAAGAAGCTTGTCATTGCTGTCATAGACAATTACTGCATCACAAAATCTCAAGCCGTTTTGGCTGTCGTCTCGGCCGGAAAATAAACCGAATATCTCTTCAGTCCCCTGCCCCGCTGCCTTGGCGCCGACCGCATTGATTCGGTCTGACCAAAGCTTATCAAGTCTCTGACTCAGGCTGTCCAGCTTCTGCTGATATACATTGGTTAAATTTTGCCTGACCGCCAGCCCTTGATTCCTGACCGCTTGGCTCATAAACCACAGCAGGCAGACTGTGGGCAGTATTACCGCTATCGCGAGCAGCAACACCACCCACCGCAACTGATTTTGACCTGCTGTGATATTGCCTATGGCTTTCACGTACTACTTGCCTTCATTGTAAAGAGCTGTAATCTGGCCTTCACTAAGAGCATAATTGTAAACACGAACGTCGTCAATCAAACCGTTCCAGAAACGCCCTGTCATTTCTGCATTCTCCCCGATATAAACCGGATGATCATTCGTTGCTATCGCACCCGAAGCCGACTGCGATACATCAACGACACCGTCGATGTATATATACATTTTTTCACCGTCATATATACCGGCGACGTGATGCCATTTTCCATCATTGACGGCTTTATTTCCGTACAAACCTCCGTACGGGCTACCACTCGGAACCTGCAATCCGGTGCAGGCAAATTCAATAGCGTCTGTATCCTGATGTCGCTGCAATCTCCAGGCGCTATCGCCTTTTGTCACAATAGCTTGCCATTCCTTATCGAAGCGATTAACCTTTATCCACGCCGCAACAGTTACTTCACCTGTGAAATCGAAGTTCGACTCGTTCGCCACGTGCACCCAATCGCCTTTTCCGTCGAAAAGAAGCGCCCCGCCTATTTTGCCGCCAGAGGCTTGCCACCGCGGCTGGCCATTAAGTATCTTGCCGATGTTGCCGTTGCCGGAAGCATCCGCAACTTCCCGACCGCTGGTTTCATCAAGCTTCCACCAAGCGATCAAACCAGCTAATTCGGCGGTCCCAAGAACGCCTGGATTTTGCCAGGCATTATCTTCTTTTCCTCGCCAGGTCAATTTGCTGTCGCGGTCGCCGCCATCATCGTCATCATTTACGTGCACGTCAAGGCCAATTTTAGCACCCGCTGACGGTTTTGTTCCGAGTGCGGACCACGGAAACTTGATCTCGGTACGGTATCCTTTTTCTGTTGTGACCATAGCAAACTCGACGCCGTTCAAACTGCCATGTTCAAATCGGTCCATCGTGGGATTGGTCCTGTCCCAATCGAAGTGATATTGAGCGTCATCCTCGTCGTAGTCACTCGACTTGCTATTGTCGGCATCTATAAAGACTTCGACACAGTCATCCTGGTACCAAAGATCCGAATCCGAGTCGTTTTTGAGGCTGTCATCGGTCACGTCAACCAGCATGTAAAGATTTTGTGCGTCCCATAAGGCCTTAAAATAAGCCGAACAGTCTTCCTCGGACGATACCGGTGCATATATCACGTTGCTGAGCTTGTACTGACGAGCTTCTGACCAGAGATCTTCGGCTGTCCCGTCGATTACGACAGACCGGCTTGCTTTTTTAACACTGGCCGGAATGCCGGCTTCTGCTTTTTGGGCCCACGCCTGTTCCTTAGCTGCGGAAATTATCTGGGACAACTGCATCATCGGGCCGAAAAGCTCACTCGCAGGCGGAAGATCACGTATTTCGGCACGTACATTTAAGTTCTCAGAGTCCTCTTGTGTGCGAAACTGGATGGTTGTTTTATCACAGCTCTTTGCCACTTGGGCAATCAGCTCTTTCACGTCGTCCCCCGGCTCGTCCATACCTGAGAGGAGCAATGGTACCCCGGTTTGTATAGCTCCGCCAATATTAATCAGCGCAAGTTTGCTTGCTCCCGGCGACAATTTATTCACAGCATCTTTTAAAGGTCCGCCGGAAGTGACGGATTGGCGTGTCCCGAGTGCCGAAGCAGAAGCCTCGATAACGCCCGGATTCAATGAAAGAACTGTTGTCTTATTCTCCTGGTTCGTATAACAGTGGAGCTTTAGCTGGTTGACAAGTTCAATCTGGTATCTGCCGACATT
>CAZHBL010000302.1:0-6867 GCA_964530105.1 uncultured Pirellulales bacterium
TTTGTGAACTGGCCTTCGCCGACGTAAGTGCTGATGATACCGGTCGCGTCATCGGTCGTTGCCCTGCAGAATGTCGCCTTGGCCGGTGCGATCCTGCCGACAATCGTGCCGTAGGTGTTTTCTTTGCCCACCGAACCGGCAATGATCTCCTGGTAGTCCATCTTCGAATTGCCGAAGAACGAATTCGGCAGATTGCTGCAATGGAATAATACTGCTTTGTCGAGATCGGTGCCGTAGTTATTGTTCCAGTCCAGAAGTGCGCTGGGCGAGCCGCTGGCAAGCTGGAGAATATACATTCCAAGCAGGCCTGTAATATCGACCTCGCAAGCGCTCGGCACCAGCGATTCGCTCATTATGCTCATAAGCGTGCAGGGGACGATTCCGAAGAACTCTTCCAGGGCGGTCCAGCATTGAATTGCGGTGCCGTCGAGTTCGGTCTCTTTGATCCATCGGTCGATGACATAGCCGAATTTGGCCATCTTCAAAAGCTTCTCGGTGGGAACCGATTGGGTCGGCGTGTATTTCCTGATTGCATCCAGTTTTCTCTTTACCCCACGGTCGTTGTCGGAAAGCCGGTCGACTCTTCCGAGGATTTCCGACAGGTCGATTGTCTCGACGGCTATGCCCGAAAGCTCCAGGATTTTCTCGCTGTAACGAACGGTATTAAATGCTCCTGTGCGGGCGCCGATAGCGCCGAACCTGGCGTTTTTGAGGCCCCTTATAATCCTGCAGACCGAGGCGAAGTCGTCCAGCTCCTGTTTGAACTGGGCCGAAGCGGTTGAGACCGTGTGCGAGTTTGTCAGCGTGTACGGAATGCCCGCCTGCCTGAGATTATTACAGACGCTGATCTTGCCGCAGAAGGAATCTCTTCTGCCGGCGATGGTCATACTGCCCTTGTCATCCGGCTCGGCTTGTATCAGGATCGGAACGTCGAGCCCGGAGCGTTTGATTGCCTCGGCGACTCCCTTTTCATCGCCGAAGTTCGGCAGTGTGACAATAATGCCGTCAATCTTTTCGCCGTTTGCTGCGAAAAGGGCGGCACATTTTTTGGCGTCGGCGAAAGTTTCAACCGTGCCGTATTTCGTATCCTGCATAGAAAGTGCAACCGAGTTGAAGCCATTTTTCTTGAGCACATCAAGGATGTTTTTTCGCCCTTCTTTTGCTAATGCATCAGGGAAAAAGCCACGGTTTCCAACAATGACGCCGAAAGTTGTTTTTTTCATTTTCTTCTCTCCTAAATATGACCCGGGTTTTAGCCCCGAGGCTGTCCATAATAAGCATTTTTTCCGTGTTTTCGCAAATAGTGCTTGTCCAGCAATGCTCTGCTGATCGGATCCTGATCGGGATTGATAGTAATCGTGCCCAGAGCCATTGCTGCGATTTGTTCGAGCACAACCGTCTCTACGACAGCGGCGGCAGGGTTTGTGCCCCACGTGAATGGTCCGTGATTGGCGACAAGTACCGCCGGAATGTGCATCGGATCAAGGCCGGTGAACCGCCGGACAATAACTTTGCCGGTGTTCAATTCATAATCCTCATGAATCTCTTCGTTCGTCATGATGTCTGTAACCGGGATAGGGCCGTAAAAGTTATCGGCATGTGTTGTGCCGAAGCACGGGATTTCTTTGCAGGCCTGCGCCCACATTGTAGCATTAGGCGAGTGCGTGTGGCATATTCCGCCGATGGTTTCAAAATTTCTGTATAGTTCAAGATGGGTCGGCGTGTCCGAGGAAGGATTAAGAGTTCCTTCGATAATTTTTCCCTCAAGGTCGAGCACCACCATTTTCTCGGGTGTAAGTTGATCGTATGATACTCCGCTGGGCTTTATGACGACTAAACCTGCAGAGCGGTCTATCCCGCTGACGTTGCCCCAACTGTAGATGACAAGCTGATGTTTCTGCAGTTCAAGATTTGCCTCGCAGACGGCTATTTTAAGCTCTTCCTGCATGCTGTTTCCCCTAATCCTGAACGCTGTCTTTAATTGTCAACAGCTCTTTCATAACGTTTGCCATTTTGCCGGAGAATTCCTGTATCCCGAAGGCATCGTGGAGCTGTTTGTACAGGGCATACAACAGTTGATAGATTCGTGCGTTCCTGACGATTGGTTTATAGGTTACATCTTTAATGCCGCACATTGCAGTCTGGGCATCGGCGAAGCTGTCGTGGCCTCCGGATACTTTGCCGGCTACCACGGCGCCGGCGATGCATGCGCCCAGAGCGCAACTCTGTGCCGAACGGGATATTTTCATTTCTCTGCCGGTTGCATCAGCATAAATCTGCATCAGCAGAGGATTCTTCTCGGCGATTCCGCCGCAGTTAATTACTTGGGAGACTTTGACGCCGTATTCCTCAAATCGGTTAATAATCGTCAGGGCTCCGAAGGCGGTTGCCTCAATCAAGGCGCGATAGATTTCTTCCGGCCTTGTATGCAGCGTCTGGCCGAGCAGCAGTCCCGTCAATCGCTGGTCTACAAGCACGGTTCTGTTGCCGTTATTCCAGTCGAGGGCGAGTAGACCGGACTGGCCCGGCCTGAGCTTTGCCGCCTTCTCGGTCAGGGCTTCGTGAGAGCCTGCCTTTGGGCCGCCGGGCTGGATGTAGTTGACGAACCAGTTGAAAATATCACCCACAGCAGATTGGCCGGCTTCCAGGCCGAAGTATCCCGGCAGGATTGAGCCATCAACGATACCGCAAATGCCGGGGATGTCCGCCAGCTTTTTGCTCGATTCGCTCACGAGCATGTCGCAGGTGCTGGTGCCGATTATTTTGACCAGTGTTCCCGGAGCGATGCCGGAGCCGACGGCGCCTAAATGGGCGTCGAAAGCGCCCATCGCCACGGGAATGCCCGCCCGCAGGTCGAGTTTCACCGCCCATTCATCGGTGAGATTTCCCGCCGACTGGTCGACTGCATACGTCTGGTCGCTGAGTGTTTTTCGCAGTTTGCCGAGTTTCGGATCGAGCTTCGAGAGAAATTTTTCTTCGGGGTAGCCACCCCAGTCATCGTTGAACATGGCTTTGTGGCCGGCGGCGCATCGGCAGCGTTTGAGTTTTTCCGGTGTCTGGGTTCCCGTGAGGACCGCCGGCATCCAGTCGGCATGTTCGACCCATGTATAGGCGGCGTCGAAGACCTTCGGATCGGTTCGGAGACAATGCAGAATCTTGCTGAAGAACCATTCCGAGGAATATGTTCCGCCGCAGCGGGCGAGATATTCGGGATGTTCTTTCGCAGCCAATGCGGTAATTTCTGCTGCTTCGGCGTGGCCTGTATGGTCTTTCCATAGCCATGCATGTGCGTTTGGATTGTCCTTGAATGCATCGAGCATGCCCAAAGGTGTGCCGTTCTTATCGATGGGGATTGGTGTTGAGCCGGTTGTGTCGATACCGATGCCTATGATCTGGTCAGGCTCGAAGCCTTTCACGGCGTTCTTTGCCTCAGTGATTGCCGCTTTAACGGTTACCTCGATACCCTTGAGGTAGTCGGCGGGATTCTGCCTGGCCATGTTGTGGTCGGCAGGATCGAGAATTATGCCGGCTTCGCCCGTTTCGTATTCGTATACTGCCGTGCCTAATTCGTTGCCATTAGTGACATCGACTATTAGGCACCTAACTGAGTTAGTTCCGTAATCCAAACCGATTGTATATGCCATAATTTGTCCTCTCGATTAAATAGCCTGAATGTCGATGATAATAGATGCTTGTGTCATTAATTTCAAGTATCTAATCTTTATTTATTGATAATAAAGACAGCTTTTTATCAGAAATTACCTGCCTTTTCAGCAGAATATGTTGCAATAGACCGTGCGAACCGGTAGAATTTCTCAAAATTTAGATCGAACCTGTAAAAATACCAATCAAATTATAGGAAAGGATTTTTCATGGGATCATTTGGAATCCTCGGACAAGTCGGAGGGGCATTCACCACGTTAGATTGGATAGCAATCACCTCGTATTTCGCCATTCTTCTCGGTATCGCCTGGTGGGTGATCAAAAAAAGCAAGGACACCGCCGATGATTACTTTCTTGCGGGTCGCAACCTGGGATGGTTCATCGTCGGTGCGTCGATCTTTGCCTCCAATATCGGCTCTGAGCACTTGGTCGGCCTGGCTGGTTCCGGAACAACCGACGGCGTGGCAATGGCACATTATGAGCTGCATGCCTGGTGTCTGCTGGTTTTGGGCTGGATCATGGTTCCCTTTTATTCCCGATCGAAGATTTTTACAATGCCCGAGTTTCTGGAAAGACGCTTTTCTCCGACTGCGCGCTGGGTGTTATCGATGATCTCTCTCGTTGCCTATGTCGTAACAAAGATTGCGGTGGGAATCTTTGCAGGAGGGATCGTGTTTTCCGTACTTCTGCCGGGAATGAGGTTAGACATCGGATTCATGGTGCTGGATAGTTTTTGGATAGGTTCTATTCTTGTGATTGTTTTGACTGGTATTTATACCGTTCTTGGCGGTCTGCGAGCTGTGGCGTACACCGAGGCCGTGCAAACGGTTATTCTTGTGTTCGGCTCGATTTTAGTGACCATCTTCGGCCTTAAGGCTTTGGGCGGCTGGGGCGAGCTGCGGGCGATTTGCGGCTCGGAAATGTTCAACCTCTGGAAACCGTTAGTACCGGCCAATGTCGAAGGCACTTGGGCGCCGGTTAAAGAGACGGGTCGTATGGCCTGGTACTTCAACGATAATTATCCCTGGCTCGGAATGCTCTTTTGTGCACCGGTAATCGGTTTGTGGTACTGGTGCACGGATCAATACATCGTTCAGCGTGCCTTGGGGGCGCCGAACGAACGCGAGGCACGTCGCGGCTCGATTTGTGCGTCCTTTTTTAAGCTCCTGCCGGTATTCATCTTCATCATTCCCGGCATGATATGCTTTGCTTTGGCTGCGAGTGGCAAAGCACCGGTGATTCAGCAAACCATATTAGATTCCCAGGGGCACGTTATACGCGCCGAGTCACAAAAAGCTTTTCCGTTGTTGGTTATGACGGTTTTACCCACCGGCGTAAGGGGTATTGTCGTGGCCGGTTTGCTGGCGGCCCTGATGAGTTCGCTTTCCGGGGTCTTCAACGCTTCTTCCACCTTGTTTACGATGGATTTTTACTCCAAGTTCCGCCCCAAAGCCTCGCAGCATCAACTTGTGTGGGTAGGTCGTATTGCCACTACCGTCATGGTGTTAATCGGCCTGTTATGGATACCCGTGATACAAGGCGGCAAGGGTTTATATGATTATTTGCAGGGTGTACAATCTTACCTTGCTCCGCCGATTTTTGTGGTGTTCTTTCTTGGAGTGTTTTTCAAACGTCTCAATGCTAAGGGATGTCTGTCGGCACTTATTGTGGGATTCCTCCTCGGTATGTTCCGTCTCGGAGTGGACACACCTGTAGCTCTTAAAGATATGCCGTTCTTCACAAAGCTTTTTGGGGAGTTCTCCGGATACGATCAAGGTTCCTTCTTCTGGATTATGAACAACATCTTCTTCCAGTACTACAGTATATTTATCCTCGTCGTATGTGTAATTGTTATGTTCGTTGTCAGCTATCTGACGGAAGCTCCCTCCTATGAAAAGATAAGCGGCCTAACGTTTGGAACGACGACCGTCGAGGATCGGGAAAAATCCCGTTCAAGCTGGACAACAGTTGATGTTGTCTTCTCGGTTATTTTGCTTGTCATCATTGTGGCGATATATATGTATTTCACAGGCTGATCCGCGTTTGATATTATTTTTATTAGTTTCATACGTGCTATTTTAAATCGCCTATTCTGCAGGTTGAGGTTTCTCTGTAAAAAAATGCAGCGAAAGCGGCTAACAAATCGTTGCATTTATTAGCTAAATCCTTATGCTAAGCTGGAATAGCTTAAATTTTTGGGATCGAAGGATTACTTAATTGTTTGTCGGAAGGCTGACATGGCTCGGGGCCTTGTTGTTTTCATAATTTTTCTTATAGTACCGGTCTTTATCAGCGGCTGCTCCCCCGTAGAGCCCAAATCCGTCGAACCTCTCGATGTTGGCGGTTTTGGGTCCGAACGTAACGGGACCGAGCCCGGTCGTCCCGGGCCTGACCAGGATGAGCCCGATAAAATCGCAACTATCGACATTGAGCCTGATCGTCCCGAGCCGAACCAGAATGAGCCAGATAAAATCTCACCTATCAATGTTGATTCTGATAAAGTTGAATCTGCGGAGCCTGAGCCCGGCGGTGTCGAATCTGCCAAGGCTGAGCCTAACGACTTAAAATCCGTGCAGGCGGCGTCTTTTCATGACAAATGTGCAAATGTCCTGAAAGAATTTGTCAATAATAACGGAATGGTGGACTATAAAGGGCTCAGGCGAAAAAGATTAGAGCTCAGAGCGGTTCTGCAAGAGTTCAACAAGCTCGACCGGGGTGAATATGAGTCCTGGCCCAGGGAGGAAAAAATAGCCTTCTGGATTAACGTATACAATCTCCAAAAGCTCAGGATAATTACAAACAATTATCCCATTAAGCTGTCGTCCCGGATCCTGACCATTTTCTACCGGGGCACAAATAGCATCAGGCACATTGAGGGAAAAATCACCGGGCACAAATTCCTTGTGATGGATGAAGAATTTACATTTTCAACCATTGAAAGGCGTTATTTCCGCGGCGAATTTGACGATCCCAGGATATTCTTTGCTATATCCAGCGCCTGTTTGTCGAGTCCGCCGCTCAGAAATGAACCGTATTACGGACGCAATCTCAGCCAACAGCTGGACGAACAAACCGAAAGGTTTCTGTCCAGCCCCCTCGCTTTTGGTATTGACAGAGAAAAGCGGAAGGTTTATTTATCAGCCTTATTTCAATCATCATGGTACGGTAAAGAGTTTGTTAAAAAGTTCGCAATAGACAGAAAGT
>CAZHBL010000303.1:0-6863 GCA_964530105.1 uncultured Pirellulales bacterium
TGCTTCTTCGGCTAAAATTGACCCCAAATCTCTATCTGTGAGAAATGCGGGCTAATACGAGCATCAACACGCGTGGAGTCGAAGCCGGCAGCTTATCGATCACCCGGCGCGATACGGAATCCAGGGTATCCTCGACTCTCTTGATTCCTTTTTTATGTTGTTTATTCTTTTGTGCAAAAGCTCCTGTAGTTGCGTCCGTATGACGGGATTTTGAGTTCTGGCTATCTGTTCCTTAAGCTGTTTTCTTCTGCTTGCCATACAATAAATCTCCTTTTATGTCCCATCGTTAATCTTTCAATAATTTGAGGTGAACAAAAAAAGGCATCACTGCATTGTTCTGGTCTCAGGCACATGAGAATCCACAATTCATTTTTCTCTTTTGGAATCCTTGCGAAGTATTTGGAGGAATCCTTCTGGTATTTGGAATCCAAGGCTTTCAGCTTTATGAACATCCTGCCATGCTTTGTCATATTCTTTCAGGCCGCAGTAGGCAACGGCACGATTGTAGTAAGCTTCAGGAGAACCTGGATTCAGTTCTATAGCCTTGTCGAAGTCTACGATGGCCTGCTGGTACTGTCCTTTCTTGCCATAGATAAGCCCACGGTTGCAATAGGCATCAGCATAAATTTGGTTTATCTCAATCGCTTTGGTGTATTCAGAAATAGCCGAATCGTATTCGCCCTTATGGTCGTAGGTGACTCCGCAATTGAAGTGGGCGTCGGCAAACGACAGATTAATCTCAAGGGCCTTGCCGAAGTCAGAGATGGCCAGGTCATATTGACCTTTATTGCCATAAGCATTACCCCGGGTATTGTAGGCTTCGGCATAACCTGCGTTTATCTCAAGTGCCTTGTTGCAGTCTTCGATGGTCCGGTCGAATTCGGCTTTGTGATAATAGGCAAGCCCTCGGTTGTAGTATAATTCGGCGGACATCGGATTTGCATTTAAGGCCTTGGTAAATTCCGTGATCGCCTGGTCGTATTGGCCTTTACTGGCATAGGCATATCCCGGAATCGAGTGGTCGACCGATTCATCAATCGAGTGGTCTGCCGGCTCATCTTTTTTGCATCCTGCAAGCAGCACACAGGCAATTATCGCCGATGTTAGCAGTATGCTCTGAGATATTTGTTGGTTCTTAACTCGCATCATAATTCACCTTGCTTTTTTGTGGCTCCCGAATTGGACAAAGTGGGAACCGATTAAAAAACTCCCCTATAAGAAATATCATCTTTGCACCTTTCTTCTTTTTAAGAATTGCCGAAACAATGTTACAATCACATAATATAATTGTCAATACGTTGTCATAACAAACGAATATAAAGAGTAGCACGAGTGGACCCGAAACAGAAAAGCACAATTCTTATCACCTGCTCGGCGGGGCTGGTTGATTATGTCCGGCAAGAGGTCGAAGATTTAGGCTATCAGGGCGGCGACTATCATAAAACTGGCCTTGAGCTTCAAGGCGATCATTATGACACGATGCGGCTCAATCTGCATTTGCGCACGGCGTACAATGTTCTGTTCTTACTCAAGCAGTTCAAGTGCTATTCACCTGATGAGCTTTACCGCAATGTCAAAGAATTGCCCTGGGAGGATATAATATCTCCGGCCGAATACCTCAGCGTCGTCGGCAGGATAAATACCGAACATGTGAAAAATTCCATGTTCGCCAACCTGAAGGTAAAGGATGCTATTGTCGATCGCATTGCCGGCGTGACAGAGTCCCGTCCCGACTCGGGTAAGGATAAAGATAAGGTTGTGGTGCAGTTCTACTGGAAGGATAATTTCTGCCGGCTCTACCTGAATACTTCCGGGCTCAAACTTTCAGATCGGGGCTATCGTAAGATGCCTCATAAAGCTCCGCTGCGCGAGTCTCTGGCTGCTGCAATAATAATGGCGACAGGTTACGACGGCAGCGTGCCGTTGATTTGCCCTATGTGTGGAAGCGGAACGCTGGCGATTGAAGCTGCGCTTATTGCGAGCAGGCGGGCATCAGGTCTGCTGCGAAGCAACTACGGATTTATGCATTTGAAATATTTTGACGAGCCGAAGTGGCGGCAGATGCGGGCCGAGGCGCTGAAAAAAAGCAAATCACGGGGCGGCAGAGCAGTTTTCAAGCCGGCACGGATTATCGCTACGGATATCGATGCAGGGGCGGTCGAAGCCTCCCGTAAAAACGCGATGACCGCGGGAGTCTCGCACCTGATCGACTTTGATGTTTGCGACTTTGCCGTGACGGTCATACCGCCGGGGCCGGGGATAATCGTTATGAATCCCGAATATGGCTTGCGGCTGGGTGAAATTGAGAAACTGAAAGATACGTATAAACGCATCGGCGATTTCTTCAAGCAGAAATGTGCCGGATATACCGGCTACATTTTCACCGGCAATCCGTCGCTTTCAAAAAAGGTCGGGCTGCGTACCAGCAGAAGGATTGAGTTTTACAATGCCAATATCGAGTGCCGCCTTCTTAAATACGAGCTTTACGCGGGGACAAAAGATAAAAAGGATTAATGTTCCCTTACTATGCTGTTGTTAAATCCGCAGGGCGGTCAGCGGCTTGCTCCAATGTGATCGCCGGAAACTTTTCATCGAAGAACAGTTGAGTTTGTTCCTACAAGAGTATGAGGCGGCGCAGCATGCGCATCAGAAGAGAATGATCTACCGTGACATTAAGTCGTCGAATATTCTGGTGTCCATTGAGAACGGCAAGGCAATTCCGCTATAAGAAAGGCCCTTGCAAAGAGAGTGCAGAAGAGACATGATGCTTAAGGTGACTTCGTGTGACCACTGACAAACAACGGCAAAATTTTTGACAATCGAAGCCTAAGGCACCGGAGTTATCCGTCTCTCTAATGTTACTGGGTACTGAGCGTTAGGATTTATAATAACTTTAAGAGTGTAAGCAACTCCTGCTTCGAAAATTTTGTCGCATGTAAGCTCGATAGTCGTCTTTTGAAAAGGTTTGAGTGAGGCAACCGAGCCGGCGGCAACCTTCACAACCTGATCATCTTTGCTATACACGATTTGAATATCCGCAGGATCGGACGAAACCTGACCAAAGTTCTGGACCTCCACGGCTATATCGAAGCCATCCTCTTTTTGGCCAAACGTTGGCATACAGGCCGACAGGGCAGGCTCTAAATAGTTCAGCCAAGGCAGGCGGGCATAGCCATAAAGCAGTTTGCCGCTACTGGTTTTCCCCAACAGTTTGGCTGCGAAATTATCGTCGGTGATGCCGTTGCCGGTTCCGTCAAAAGTGACAATCAAATCATCGCCGGACCGTTCAGTTTTGATTACTTTGCTGCCCCTGCCGAAATTGACCTCTTCGGAAGCGCCAAATCGTAACGAGTCTAAATCGATGTCAGTGTGAGGATTAAAACCGTGCTCAGCCGCTATTTTGATTCGGATGGTCTTTGTCTCGGCGGTAATGCGTTCGTTATCGAGTATGGTCAGGAGCCGACCAACGGTTAGAGGGATACAAATATGTTTGGAACTGTGATTGTCGCTGCCTCTATCCTGCCGTTTCAACACGTCGATGACCGCAAAATCCGCCTGCATTGCCCGCCCGTGTTTATCCTGCAATACCTTAATGCGCTCATACTTGAACCAGTCAACAACGGTTCCATCTTCATATTTGGCGATACCCGGCATGTAGGCTTCACCGGGCTCGACCTTCCAGTTGATTCCGTCCTTCGAACGCATATAGTAGGCAATGCGCCCACGCCAGTCATTAACAATCATGTGGTACTGTATGGACGTACGCCAGACTACAGGGTCTTCGAAGTTGCCCGCAAGTGGGGGGTACACTCGTTTGTCAGTAACCTGGTTGTATGGAGAGACTCCGGTTTCGCTGAACCATATACCTCCGCCGCGGCATACCATCAGATAAGAGCCATCTTCGCGTTGGGCAAAGCTGAGATTCGAAAGACCTTCTATAATACGCCTGTCCCGTGGATTGAATTGGAACTTCTCACACCGCCAGGGGCCGTCCACGCCGTCTGCAATGTAATAACCATTTATAACATAAACGACATATCTTCCATCCTTTAGCTGGAACACCTCGGGATTATGTCCTTTACCAATGGTATCCTTGACTTTATACGGACCGGTGGATTTGTCGGCTACGGCATGAACCACGATAGAATTGCCCCACTCGGCGTGCCCCCTTGGAGAATCTTCACGCCAGCGACAGACATAAAGATGGTACTTTCCGTCCGGACCCAGGACTGCGTTACCGCCCCAGTACGACCACTCTCTGTCCTCAATACCATTATCGATATAACGTGGCTTAACATTATCCGCTCCCCAGGTCTCGCTGGTCAACTCGCCCTGAACGGGCATGGCTAAGAATCGGTCCATAAACCGGCCGCCATATACCAGTTTGTTCCATTCATCAGGACGTTCCCGTGCAACGGTTTGGGCATCCGCATCTAATGTTAGCAGGCAGGATGTTAGCAATATCCAAATCAAAACATATGATCTCATACTAATCTCCATTCGATAGTCCCGCATTATGTGTATCGCGGGTTCAACTCATAAGTGCAGCGTACGGACAAAAAGAACGTGCGTTTATTTTATGCCATATTTGGTGTCAAGTCCAAGAATATCCGTTTTTAGGTTCAAACGGCATCCACTGTTTTTTACCTGTTTAGCAGGGAATTCTGCCAAATGTTTGTGTAAAAGATATTGGAGTAATGGGGCTTAGAGAACTCCATAAACATTTAAAATCTTATGTTTTTACTGCAAAAGCCTTTACGGCACTTTTAATTCCAATATCTCCTTAAAAAAAACTTAAACTACAAATGCTGGTAATTTCGTTTATTATTGTATATATTTATACCAAATTAAATTGTTCATATTCATTCTATTCAGGATCTGATTGTATGAAAAAAATAATTGAGGAAGTTCTTCAGACTGAAAATAAGGTCAGTTTAGTTATTGAGCAAGCCCGTAATAAGGCTTCTGGAATAAAACAATCTGTAGAAAAAGAAATCTCAGAGAAAATGAGTGATGCAAAACAAGAAGCCCGGGAAATAATACAAACTACTATTGAAAATGCAAAAAAAGAGGCCGAACATATAAGCGAAGAAATACTGAAACAGGCGGACCAGGAAAAAGATACTTTGCTCAATAATAATTCGGGTGCAATGGATAACCTTGTTGACAATATCTGCAATATAATACTGAGCACGGAGTATGAGAAGGATAGCAAATAATGGCCAGCCCATTATCAAAATATTCATTTATCAACGCAAAGCTACGGGCGCGGATCAGCAAGATCCTTCCTGACGACGTATTCGACGAATTAGTTAAAGCCTCGTCCCTTGAGGCCGCGCTGGCTCTTTTAAGGGACACCACTTTTGCCGGGCTTGAGAGAACATACTCAACGACCGGCGATTTGAAGCAGGCGGAGCTCGAATTGCTCAAAAGTGAAATTGAACTCTACAGGAATATCAGGCAGTACCTTCACCGTAATTCCCTGGAGCTTGTCGACGCATTGCTGAGCCAGTTTGAAATTGACAACCTTAAGAACGCCATAAGAATCTATTTCGACAGAAAAATCCGGAAGCGTTCGGGTGACACCGGTATACATTATATATTGTACGACCGGATCATTCACGACATACCTGTCGACGTCATCGTTAATGCTGAAGGTTTTGATGAGATTGCGGGCGCATGTGAAGGCACTCCGTACAGCCAGATTGTCAGGAAATACAGTCACACTGTCGAATCGGAAGGTTCTCTCTTCCGCATGGAAATAGCCTTTGACCATTTCTATTATCAAAACCTTCTGGCTTCCATTAACAAGCTGGACAGCAAAGATCGCACCATAGCGATGAGACTTGCAGGCGTAGAGATCGACTTGCAGAACATCAATTGGATCATCCGGTTCAAGGATTTCTATGATCTGCCCCTTGAGGCTGTTCTGGCTGCTATCGTACCGGGGGGATTCAATCTCGACACGGCCATCATGGCCGAATTGTACGGCGCCCAGAACGTCACGTCCGTGCTTCAGGGATTTGTCAAAAGCAAATATCCGGGATTGTCGGCACTGCTCTCTTCCCATACATCAGACAGTACGTCACGGCTGCTCCTTATACGCCGTATACTAGAAGAGATTATGAAACATGAGGTCCAGCGTATCCTGGCCGGGTATCCGTTTACAATAGGAATTATACTTTCATATTTTGTGCTCAAACGAAATGAGTTAAAGAAAATCAGGACAATATTGAATGCAAAATATTATCGCATAGAACAGGAACGGATTGAGAGCATGATATGATGTTTGCTACTGAGATGATACAGCTATTCGCAGTAGTGCTCGCAAAGGATTGTGAGCCGGTCACTGAAGCACTTCTTCGTGAAGGCGTAATGCAGTTCATCAATATATCGGAACTTGAAGGTGAGAAACCGGAAAGTCTGTCGGAAATCAAATCGGAAATCTCTCTGGCGGAAATGTCAGATTTAAGAAAACGGATTGAAGGATTCTTGTACACAGGCGGCGTCATACCCTCGGCGCCGCGGGAAACAGATCTGAATAACCGTACCGCCGTCAACATTGGAAGAGAGACCGCCCACCTCGACAAAATAGCCGGCGAGTGTGACAGTATAAGAGAAAGGCAGCGAGTGCTCCAGCAGGAGATACTCAAGATCGAGGACATCAGGCGGCAGGTGGAACTCTACGGCGTAGATATTTCCGATGTCACACTTCCGGCAAAACATTCGTTTATTTCCATGCAGATCGGAAAATTCCCCGCTGCGAACGTAAGACAGCTTCAAGATGCCCTGCGAGACCTGCCTTCGTTAAACATTGCAATGGGACAGGAAGGCGATATGGCCCATCATCTCTTGATTTCAAT
>CAZHBL010000304.1:0-6857 GCA_964530105.1 uncultured Pirellulales bacterium
AGGATAAACAAAGACGTGAGGAGCTTTCAGCACTGTTGGAACAAACAACAGGTGAGCAGGTTAAAACTCTCAGGGATGACTTACAGCAGGCCAGTGATGAACTGAATGCATCAAATGATGATCTGTTGAAGACCCGGGAACAATTGAAAGTCGCTCAGGATGACCTGAAGAGCGAAAAGGAAAAGCTAAGCAAGATTGAACCGGGGCCAAACCGTGAAGTGCTCGCTTATGAGCCCGATGGACATATAATATTAATTGACGACCAGGCCCAGGTAGTTCATCTGAATATCGGCATCGATGACCACGTTTATCAGGGATTAACACTTACAGTTTATGACCGAGGTACATCTATCCCGGAGGACGGCAAGGGAAAAGCCGAAATTGAAGTGTTCGACGTGGCAAAAACTTATTCAGCAGCAAGAATCACTCAATCGGAACTAAAAAAACCTATCTTACAGGGAGATATTGTAGCAAATCTAATTTGGGATACTGACAGAACAAATGTATTTGTGATCGCCGGTGACTTCGACCTCGATAATGATGGAGTGATTGATAACAACGGCGCCGACAAGATAAAAACACTTATCGAAAAATGGGGCGGAAAGGTTGCCGATGCCATCTCTATTGACACGGACTTCCTCGTACTTGGTAAGCAGCCGCAAGTTCTTGAGAAACCGACTCTTGACGAAGTGGACATAAATCCAAGGGCAATGGAGGTATACAACGCCTCGCTGCAACGGCTCAGTCGCTACAACGGGCTTCGAGACCAGGCACAATCCCTGTGGATCCCCGTATTGACATACGACAGGTTCCTGTATTTTATCGGCTATAAAAGTCATATTGGCCAGGCCGGTGCCTTTTAGCGGGTGGATATCCCAATAGAGGCAACGAAAATCTCGCCCGTATATTGATCTGCATTTGCAGAGATAAAGCCCTTCTTGACTGCGACGAAAGTTACCGTCGATGTAGCGCGAATCGCCCCGCCGAGCGGCTCGCCGGAATCGCAATCCAGCCCGGACGGAATATCCACAGCCATAACGGGGCTATTGCTTGCGTTGATGCTCTCTATCAACCGGATATACTCATCGCCCAATTGCCCTCTTAATCCCGTACCGAAAAGGCTGTCAACAATTACGCCGGCGCCGGTACCAAGACGCTCGACCTCGCCGGTGATATCCCCGCTGGACGGATTCAGCAGTTCGACAGGCCGGCCCATCCGCTCCAAAATATCCAGGTTTATCTTTGCATCACCTTTGATTTTGCCGCGGTCTCCGCACACAACCACAGCCACTTGAATGCCGCGATTGATCAGGTGCCGGGCAATCACATACCCGTCCCCGCCGTTGTTGCCTGTCCCGCAAAATATACAGACTTTCGGCTCGGCAACATCCTTGAGCTTGTCTTCGATCAGCTCAGCACAACTGCGCCCGGCATTTTCCATAAGGACCACACCCGGTATGCCGACGATATTTATCGCCCAAGCGTCAAAAGCGCGGACCTCGTCTCTGGTCATTACGAGACATTTCTTATCCGGCGAATACTTTTCCATATATGATCATTATACGCCGCAGAGATGAACTGTCAATTGACGGAATCCCACAAGCCGTTTATAATACCCGGCTGTTGGTGTTCAGGTGGCGCTGCCGCCGACGGTTAACAAAAAGTGTAAAGTAATATATATGAACATACTATTGACAAATGACGATGGCATTTTCGCGCCGGGTCTTGCTGCTATTTATAAAGAACTGGTCAAGATCGGGATTGTTACGGTGGTTGCGCCTTCCGGCAGCCAGTCCGGCGCCAGCCACAGTATTACCTTCTCCGAGCCGCTGGTTTGCAATAAGGTTGACATCAACGGCCTGTTCACAGGTTTCAGCGTCCAGGGCTCCCCCGCCGATTGCGTCAAGCTGGCCGTAATGCAGCTCCACGAGAATCCTATAGACCTTCTCGTTGCAGGTATAAACAACGGGGCAAACGCTGGAATCAACGTATATTACTCCGGCACGGTCGCCGCGGCAATGGAAGGCGCGTTTCTGAAAATCCCGGCCGTCGCAATGAGCCTCTCCAGGGAAGAGAATATGGATTTCGAGCAGGCCGCCAGGCACTGTGACGAAGTACTCAAAAAGCTCATGCCGGTCAAAAAGGGCAACGTGATCAATATCAATATTCCTGAACTGTCGAAAGGCCGGCCTAAAGGCGTGAGAGTTGTGCCGCACTCCAGCAAAGGATTCGAAGAGTATTATATCCGGCAGACAAACGAACTGGGGCAGACCGTCTTTCAACTGGCTGGCGGCTCCCATCTGCTCGACGAGAGCCCGACTGATACGACATCTTTGGCGGAAGGTTTCATAACGGTAACGGCACTGATTCCCGACATGACGGACCACCAGAAAACAAGCGAGCTTCAGAAAATAAAGTGGTGAACTGTATGAAAGCATTGACGAAAAAGAAGCCCGAACACGGGTTGTGGATGGAAGATGTCCCTATTCCTGAAGTCGGCATCAACGACGTTCTGATCAAGATTCAAAAATCGGCGATCTGCGGCACCGACATTCATATCTTCAACTGGGACAAGTGGTCCCAGAAGACCATAAAGACGCCGCTGGTTATAGGCCATGAATTCGTCGGCACCGTAGAGAAGATCGGCGGCAATGTGCACGATGTCGAACTGGGCGAGCTTGTAAGCGGCGAAGGACATATCGTCTGCGGTCGCTGCCGGAACTGCCTGGCCGGACGAAGGCATCTCTGCACCGACCCGAAATGTATCGGTGTGAATCGGGACGGGGCTTTCGCCGAATACTTGTCCATCCCGGTATCCAACGTCTGGCACTGTGACACCAGCATCCCTAAAGACGTTCTGGCCTGCTTCGACCCGTTTGGAAATGCTGTACATACAACTCTGTCGTATGACCTGGTTGGCGAGGATGTACTGATAACCGGGGCCGGCCCCATCGGGTGCATGGCCGTCGCTGTCGCTAAACACGCCGGCGCCCGCTACGTTGTGATTACAGATGTGAATCCATACCGTCTTGAACTGGCTAAGAAGATGGGGCCTACTATGACGCTGGATGTCCGAAGCCAGAGCATTGAAGAGGCCGCTAAGAAACTCAATATGAAAGAGGGATTCGACGTTGGCCTGGAAATGTCGGGAAATCCGCAGGCGTTCAAGGATATGCTCGCAAATATGTGCCACGGCGGCAAAATCGCGCTGCTGGGAATCATGCCGGAGACCGCCATCGACTGGGATTATGTCGTCTTCAATGGCCTGACAATCAAAGGTATCTACGGCAGGGAAATGTTTGAAACATGGTACAAGGCCACGATGATGATCCAGGGTGGAATGGATCTGAGACCTCTGATTACCCACCGTTTCGGCTACACAGAATACTCAAAAGCCTTCGAAGTTATGCGATCGGGCGAATCGGGAAAGGTGATTCTTGACTGGACAGAATAAAAAGCGGCTCAAATCAGAATAGCGAGGGATAAGGTATGTTTGGCCGGATGAAATCTCATATAGTTGAAGAACTAAAACAAATCATTGACAGCGGACTCTATAAGGCTGAACGTATCATCACGAGCCCTCAGGATGCCATGATTACAATACAAACCGGCCAAAAAGTCCTCAACTTGTGCGCCAACAACTACCTGGGTCTGGCCGACCACCCTGACGTCGTTCGGGCCGCCCGGGACAGCTATGCCAAATGGGGATACGGCCTGTCTTCGGTTCGCTTTATCTGCGGCACACAGGAAATACACAAGCAACTGGAAAGGACAATCTCCGAATTTCTCGGTACTGAGGATACGATTCTGTACTCCTGCTGCTTCGACGCCAATACCGGCCTGTTCGAGACGTTACTTTCTGCCGAAGATGCTATAATCAGCGACCAGCTCAACCACGCCAGCATCATTGACGGCATACGTTTGTGCAAGGCCCAGCGGCTGCGTTTCGAAAACTCCGACATGCAGGACCTGGAAGAAAAACTTCAGCAAGCCCAATCGGCGCGATTTCGCATGATTGCGACCGACGGCGTGTTCTCTATGGATGGAACGATAGCGAAGCTGGACCGGATATGCGAGCTTGCCGAGAAATATGATGCGCTGGTCATGGTGGACGACTCGCACGCGACCGGCGTGCTGGGCAAACGCGGCCGCGGGGCTACCGAGCACTGCGGCGTCATAGGGCGCGTCGATATTATCACAGGAACACTCGGCAAAGCTCTCGGCGGGGCGAGCGGCGGCTTCACCAGCGGAAGAAAAGAAATAATCGAGCTGCTCCGCCAGAGATCGCGCCCTTATCTGTTCAGCAATACGCTGGCACCGGCCATCGCCGCCACCTCTCTTAAGGTCCTGGAAATGCTCTCGGCATCAACGGAACTGCATGACAAGCTCGCTGAAAACACACGTTATTTCCGGCAGAAAATCGCCGGACTCGGATTGGATGTTGTGCCCGGCGAGCATCCTATCGTACCGATCATGCTCGGCGACGCCGTCCTGGCACAGAAAATGGCGGAAAAACTCCTGGAAAAAGGTGTTTATGTCATAGGATTCTCATACCCCGTAGTTCCCAAAGGAGCGGCACGAATACGCACACAAATTTCCGCTGCCCATAGTAAAGACGACCTGGATTTCGCCATCGAGAAAATCGGCGAGGTCAAAAAAGAACTTGAATTGTGAGCTGGTTACGACTGAAACTATTATAAAAGCACTTTTACTTTCCACTCGTCACTGGTTGTCCTGAGCCCATTTTTGCAGCATGATTATGGCCTTGCCAAGGGTGCCGGCAGAGCCGCGGAAACTGCCCGAGCCGCGAGGCTCATTACCTACCGTGTACCACTCATAGAAGCCGTTGTTTTTCCTGACACGTTCGATCATCGGCAGAATTTCCCTATATGCCTCTTCGACAAAACCGTGCCGGACAAGCTCCTGGATAGTTCTGCCGCCCCACCACGTCCAGTCGCCGCAATTCTGATAAGAATACGGGGCCATCGATTTGTTTTTAAAAAAACCTTTCGGATATGCCGGCCAATTCGTAATTCCGATTGTGGCCGCTCCCGCGAATTGCTTGTTATTGACCATATCATTGAGCACAAGATGAATCTGCTCTTTGCTCAGCAGGTCCGCCTGCATGGCGGCGGTGGTTCCGCCATGATAGTAAATGCGATTCTCGTCAAAGTCTTCAGGCCACGGAGAGCCTTTATCAAGGTAAATATGGGGAATGAATTTATGCCGCACTTCGTCCCAAAGGTGTTTCATGACGTTCTTTCTCAGACCTGATGCAACCGCCTTCCATTTACCGATCTTCGGATGGTCCGGTCCGGCAATATCGAGAAAATCGCCTATCGCCATGATGAACATGGCATTGTCGTACACATCGATTGCCGGGTGGCTGTCCCGGTCCATTTCAACGCCCCACTGATGCTCGGGCTGAACGTCGCCCCAGTCCATCGTTGTAGCACCCCATATCAGGCCGTATTGTTCGTTGTAGCGATGAGTCATCAGAAAATCCATTGCCATTTCCAATCTATCAATGACTTTGATATCCTGAACCTTCTCGGCAAGAACCGACCTGTCATTCGTCTTTTGAACGTACTTGTGAACAGCCTGAATCAACGAAGTTTCCTGGTCCGTCTCGACAGTGTTCTTATGAGCGAGGTAATCGGGCATCGTCTTTGATGAAATGTACTTGTAGCTAACATTGGCCCTATCCTTATTAACGTATCCATCCACAATATTGCCGTTTTCGCCCTGGAAATGGAAAAACTTGATCAGCGCCTGTTTTACATCATCCTGCTTCTGGACATCCAGCGCCAATTCGATAATGGTGTTCAAATCTCTGATCCAGACTTCTCGATATCCCTCGCCCGCCCGCATTCCTGTGCCGATCAAATCGTATGCCTTAGCAAGAATTTTTGCGAGATCTTTATTGGAGAGAATCTGCCGTGCCAATTCATTTTCTGTTGGAGATATCCTGTTTTGAGCAGACTTACAAGGTAAGCAGCAAAGCAGAAACACAACCGCCATACAAACGAAAATACGAAAATTACTCATTTCATAGGACTCTAATTTAACAACTTTTACGGATAAACGCCAATAAAGCAAAAACTACATTTCTTCGATACCTGCGATACTACCAATAATCCTCTGCGCCCTCAAGGGTTATACATTTAGGACTCTTCAGTGAGCCAGCATTAAGCAATAAAGCCAATAATTGTTGACATACCCAGCTTGACATAATACAATAAACTCAGTATAATATAGGAAATTAGTCTGGAAAATGAGAAAGAATTAATGGAACACAACACTGTTTGTGCGCATCTTGATGTTTTGAAAGAAGATATAAAAGAAGCGTTGCTGATGTTGGTTTTTCTCTAATAGTCTTTTTTAATGTAATTTTACCGGAAAGATAATCATGAAAACAAAAGCTTTTACACTAATCGAACTGCTGGTAGTTATCGCAATTATCGCTGTCCTGATGGCAATTATAATGCCTTCCTTGAGAGCAGTCAGGGATCAAGCCAAGCGCGTACATTGCGTCAGTAATGTGAAAACCCTCTCCCTGGGGTGGTTCATGTACAAGGACGAGAACGACGACAATATAGTGCCGGGCCATACCGATCCCGGCAACTGGGTTCTGCGCCCGCCTGATAACGCCACTATCGAACAAAAAAAACAAGCTATCCGAGACGGACTGCTTTTTCCTTACGTAGGCAAGGCGGTGGATGTGTACGCCTGCCCCGCCGACCAAAGAGACAAGGATCCACGCCAATACACCTTTCGAAGCTTCTCGATTGCCGGCGGCGCTAATGGAGAGGTATGGAGCGGATACACTCAGGCCAAGAAATATACCGACCTTATAA
>CAZHBL010000305.1:0-6843 GCA_964530105.1 uncultured Pirellulales bacterium
TACATTGTACAAGATAGGTAACTATTGTTACCTTATAATATATTTAGTAACATTATACCTACAGGTAACATATATGGCTAAACAGAAGTATATCACAATACCACAATTAGCTAAGCTGTTAGGATTAAGCCGTATTGAGGTTTACAGGAAGGTTCGTAAAGGCCAGATACCGGCTATAAGGATCGGCAGGAACTATGCGATATCCGACAGTGATGTAGCACATATTTTAGGCGAAAAAATGAGCAGCAAAAACAAGAGGCAAGTGAGCCTTGCCGTCAAAAGGGTAGTACGAGAGTATAGTGAGGTGCTGAAGCGACTCAGCAGGGAATAGTGGATATTATTACCGTACAGGAAGTTGAATTTCTTGCCTTTCGGTTGGCACGTGAACATTTATCATTTGATGAGCCGATACCTGATTTTTCAACACGCTTTCCGAACGTGCTGGAGAGCTGTCTTGTTACGCCGTTTATGAAGTTCGGCGGCAAGTCATTGTATCCTTCACTAACTGCGAAAGGGAGCATCCTCTTTTATCTGCTGATTAAGAACCATCCTTTTCAGAACGGCAATAAAAGAATCGCGCTGACGGCTCTGCTGGTGTTCTTGCATAGGAACGGCAAGTGGCTTGCAGTGGATGCACAGGAGTTGTATAACTTCACCGTATGGGTTGCACAAAGCCCGGCGGTACTCAAAGATGAGGTTGTTATGGGTATAGAGAAATTCATAAAGAGTCATTTAGAGAAGTTGGAAAGTAAAAGCTGATAAAAGACGAATTAAGCACAACAACGGCAGGTCATTATCTGGATTGCTTCAAGACTTTTCTAAACTGGGCAGAGCAGAATCAGCGGATTATGAAAAATCCTATTGCGAAGATGGCAAAGCCAGCAAGGGATTCAGAAAAGAAGGGAGTATTAGAGCCTGAGCAGTTTGTCCACTTAATCAAGACCACTTCTGAAAGGAATATCCTTATCGGCAGGAGCAGCGGGGCGGAGCGGGCGGTGCTTTACCTTCTGGCAGGAATGACGGGGCTTCGCAAAAAAGAGCTGCTTAACCTTTGCTGGGACGATATAAACCTGTCGGCGGATAATGCTTTTGTCGGGTAAAGGCTTCGATAGCCAAGAACGGAAAACAGGCCGAACAGCCTGTCCCGGCGATACTGGTTAACGTTCTGACGGCACTGAAAGCCCATGCAAGACCGAATGCTAACGACAGGGTATTTATGTCCTTTAGCAAGACGATCAATACGGCAGAGCTTATCAGGGAAGATTTGAGGGTAGCTGACCTTGAACTGACAGACAGAGATGGAAACGCGATATGTTTTCACAGCCTGCGGAACAGCTATATTTCTTTCCTTGCGAACAGCCAGACTCCGGCAAAGGTTGTCCAGAAACTTGCCCGTCACTCAGATCCCCGGTTGACGTTCAACACCTACGCAAGAACATTTGAGAAGGCCGAACAAAAGGCGATGAATTTCCTGCCGAACTTCGGTGATTTTGTCTTTGCCACTGGCTTGGCCAAAGTGTGCAAAAACAAGAGATTTTGGTAGACAACCATAGACACAAAAACAGCCAAGACACGTTAAAAACCGCATTCCTGGCTACACAACAAACTCCCCGAGTAGGACTCGAACCTACGACCTAGCGGTTAACAGCCGCTCGCTCTACCAATTGAGCTATCGGGGAATCCCGATGAATCGGACCTGACCATGCCCCTGTGTTCTAAAAACTATTTTCGTCCAAATTCATAGAGTATTATCCAAATTCCGGCAATATTGTCAAGTAATTCTTTTTTTGGCTAATATTATGAAAAATTGGACTAATACTGGATGAAGGCCGGATTCTATTGTATACTTCCGGCTTTGCCAAATTTAAGTAAGTGGCTCTAACGTTCGATATAAAAATAGCATTTTGTGTTTTGAAGGATTTTTAGTAATATTTTGGTTCGTTTTATGTCCTATATAAGTGGGAGCATTTTGCTAAATACATTAATTAAACGAACAAAAGGCCTGTTTGGCGCATCTAATAATAATACGGTAAAATATCGTTTAGCAATGAAATTTTAGGTTATTATCGACAGTATGGCAAAAGATATACTCGATATCGGTGGTTTTACTATACTCAGGCGCATAGGAACCGGCGCACGCAGCACGATTTATTTGGCTTCAGATGAAGTGGATGGAACAAAAGTGGCCCTAAAAAGGGTCATATTCCAAAAGCCGGAGGACTCAAGAATTTTCGAGCAGGTGGAGACCGAGTATAAAGTGGCTCAGCAGATAGACAATCCCTGCGTCCGAAAGTGCCACGAGTTGAGAAAAATACGCAGCATGTTTAGAGTAAGAGAAATGCTGCTTTCCATGGAATACTTTGACGGCAAGAACCTCGAAGACTGTCCGACTTTGAGCCTGGGAGATGTGCTGCTTGTCTTCAGGATGGTCGCAAGCGGGCTCAACGCGATGCATCAGCACGGATTTGTTCACTGTGATATAAAGCCCAACAATATCCTTATGGACAAGTCCGGCTCTATTAAAATTATAGACCTCGGCCAGAGCTGCAAGATCGGAACGATCAAGCAGAGAATCCAGGGCACCCCCGATTATATCGCTCCTGAACAAGTTAAGCGCAGACCGCTCGGCCCAAAGACCGACATCTTTAACCTTGGCGCGACAATGTACTGGGCCCTTACCGGAAAACACGCCCCGACTCTAATACCTAAAAAGAACAAGTTAGGCTTGCCCGTGACCGAGCCGCGCCGAGCACCGCACGAAATAAAAAAAGGACTGCCAATAGGGATCTCAAAACTCGTAATGGATTGTATTGAGAATGATCCCGCAAAACGCCCGAGTAATATGTTGGCGGTGACATCGAGGCTGGACCTGATGGTGCATAGTATTTTCGGGGGCAAGATAAAAACGAACAAAAATGCCTCACACAATAATTGACCTTCTGAACAAAGGCATAGAAGCCAACAACGCGGATAAGTATCGGCGAGATAATCTTATTTATTTGCCCGCTGAGGGCAGCGTGATTGTAACCGGCGATCTCCACGGGCATCGGCGAAATTTCGAAAGAATAGTCGCCTTTGCCGATCTGGCCAACAATCCTGACAGGCATATCGTTCTCCAGGAGATTATACACGGGGGCCCGGAAGATTCGCTTGGGGGCTGTTTGTCTTATAGACTTTTGTATGATGTTGTCCGCTATAAATTGAATTTTCCTCACCGCGTACATATTATTATGGGCAACCATGATACTGCTTTTATCAACAGCAGCGAAGTGATGAAGGATGGCAGAGAAATGAATCGCGCGATGCGTCTGGCTATGGATCGAGAATTCGGCCCGGACGGCGCTGAAGTTGAACTGGCGACAAGGCAATATCTGTTCTCACAGCCGTTAGCGGTCAAAACCGAGAGCCGAATATGGATATCGCATTCTCTGCCCGGCGACCGTTTCATCGGAAAGTTCGATCCGCAGATTTTGAACAGACAACTGAAAGTCAACGATGTAGTCAGACCGGGCTCGGCTTATCTCTTAACGTGGGGCAGAAGACACAGCCAGGCAATGCTTGATAAATTGGCCGGGCGATTTGATATTGATGTTTTTATTCTCGGTCACCAGCCACAAGAAAAGGGATGGAACCAGGCCGGTGAGAATCTTATTATTATTGCCTCCAATCACAATCACGGCTGTTTGCTTCCAATCAATCTGGCACAATCTTACACAGTTGAGCAGCTTCTCGAATTGATTGTGCCATTGGCTTCTATCTCTTGAAGTGCGGCGTGACTCAAGCATGGGGTATAAAAAACGACAATGGATTGGTATTACTATATAGCACTGGCGGCAATCGTCTCACAATTAGTTTTTTTGCTCCAGACGTATAAAAACTATCGCTACGCCGTCAAAAAATACAAGAAAAAACGTTCGTGGTACCGGCCGCGTACGGTTTTGATTGTTCCGTGTAGGGGTCTGGATTCGGCTTTTCAGCAAAATATCACCTCATTTTTTGAGCAGGACTATGATAATTACCTGCTGTGGTTTGTAGTCGGCGATGAGTCGGATCCGGCCTACGGCGAATTATGTCAGTTGAAAAATCGGTTTAGCCAAAGCTCGAAGGCTCAGGATGTGCAGGTATTTGTTGCCGGTCAGGGGCAAACCTGCAGTCAAAAAATCCATAATCTCCTGTACTGTTACGAAAGGATCAGCGACGATATCGATGTTCTGGCTTTTGCCGATTCCGATATCTGCGTGCGGAGCAACTGGCTAAGTCACATCGTTTATCCGCTTCGAAAGGCCAAAAACGGTGCCGCCAGCGGATATCGGTGGTTCATTCCGAAGCAAAATAACCTGGCCAGCTTGGCCTTGTCGGCAATGAACGCTAAGGTTGCCCAGTTACTCGGCAATACTCGTTTCAATCAGGCCTGGGGTGGATCTATGGCGGTTCGCGTTGAAGTCTTTCGCAAGCTCGGGCTCTACAAAATCTGGCCGAAGTCCCTCAGCGATGACTTATCGCTAAGCGTGGCCGTCAAAAATGCCGGTTTGATCGTGGCCTTCGTTCCCGCCTGCCTCGTGGCTTCACACGAGGTCACCACGTGGCGAAAGCTCTTCGAATTCGCTCGGCGGCAGTTTCTTATCACCCGCGTAAGTGCCCCGAAGACCTGGCTGTTCGGATTGTTCAGCGGCCTCTATTCGATATTAGGAATATGGGCTGCGGCCGGCCTGGCGATTTACGCCGGGTTGATTCAAAACGAACACCTGCTCCTTTTCTCATCGGTCCCTGTTGTGTTTTTCGCCGGTCAGTTTATTCGGGCGATACTCCGCCAGAGAATGGCCAGCAAATTGCTCAAGCACGAAAAGCGGGCAATGAGGGCCGCCTGTACCGCCGATATTCTGGCTTTTTGGCTCTGGTCGGTGCTGATGCTGATTCTTATTATCTCCTCGGCCTTTGGCAGAACGATCTGCTGGCGAGGCATACGCTATAAGCTGCTGGGCCCGACCGAGATAATCGTCGAAGGCTCCCAGGCTTGATAAAATACTCCTACAAATGATACGGGTGACGCTGAGGCCTGGACATCATTCGCTGTGCCTGCTGGTCGCCGACTATCGTTTGTTTGGCCTGGTCCCATTCGAGTTTGCGACCGAGAATATAAGAAAGGTTGCCCAGAACGCACAAGTTGGCTACGCCCGCTGCGGCTTCGATGTTCATAATAGTCTTGGCGCCGGTCTTGATACCCTTGAACCAGTCTTCTTTATGGCCCGGGCTTTTATAGACATCTTTACCGCCTATCGGCAACTCCCATTCGCGGGCCTTTTTCTCGGCCCATGTTCCGCCGTCGCCGCCCCAGTGGATGAACTCGCCCTTGTCGCCGCGGTAGATAGCGCCGTAACCGGGTCGGCTGATTTTGCCGCCCGGCTCATCGCCGGTCCGCTCTTCGGCCTTCGGGAGTTTGTCGTTTGGCATCTGCCGCCAGGTGAGCACCCAGTCGGGATTTTTGAAGGTGTATGTCACGTCCATCAGTACGGCACTGTCCCACAAACCCTGCTTCGGTGCCGTGCCCGTTGCCTCGACTGTTACCGGGCCTGTACCGTCGGCGCCCATCCACCACATGGCGCAGCTCATTACGTGTGCGCCGCGGTCGCGAATCTGCCCGCCGCCCGATTCCAGCAGCCACCGGAACACTCCGTGACAATATCTCTGGTTGTACGGCCTCCAGTGCAGCGGCCCCAGCCACATGTCCCAATCCAGCTCGGCCGGTGGGTCGCTGTCGGGAACCGGGTTGTTGTCTTCGGGGCTTGGGTAATGGAAGCAATCGACCCGGTTGATGTGGCCGATGTTGCCGTTGACTAAGTAGCGATGCGCCAGGTAGGCTTCCGGCTGCGACCGGCCCTGTGAGCCGACCTGGACCGAAACGTTGTTTTTCTTTGCCGCAGCGACCATTGCCTTGCCTTCCTCGATAGTGCAGCAGGCCGGCTTCTCGACGTAAACATGTTTGCCGCACTCGGCGGCGTGAACCATCTGGACACCGTGCCAGTGGTCCGGCGTGGCGATTACGACCGCGTCGATATCCTTGCGCTGCAGGATATAACGGTAGTCGTGATACGGTTCTACGCCGGGCCCGGCGGTCTTTAATGCGTTGATCAGGCGATTCTTATCTATATCGCACACCGCCGCGATATTGACCTGGCCTTGATTGCGCCGCTGTACCATGTCGTTGAGGTGGTATCCGCCCATGCCGCCGACGCCGATATGCGCCATGGTTATTTTTTCGTTTGCCCCGATTCTGCCGGGCTGCGCCAAAACGCCGGACGGTATAAGATAAGGTATGCTCGCCGCTGCTGCGCCGGCGGCCGCCAGAAATTCACGCCTGTTGAGTTTGTTTGATTTTTTCATCGATCTACTGCCTTTCTGCTTTAATCCCTTTCAGAGCGGATAAGCTATTGGAAACATTCCTAAAATCGCCGTGCTATAGCGGTTTGACATCCGTTTTTTTAGTGGGCACCAGCTTCTGGCACGGATATCCTGCAACTTCTTCGCCGCGTTTTCGCAGCGACTGGGCCATGTTGGGCTTAAAGTCCTCAGGTGCCGCCTCGAAGCCGGCTTTTAAAGCCGCAACAGCCCTTCTGTTTGGAACACGTTCGAGCACCATTCGAGCATCTTCTCGCAGGTCCTCGTTCCTCAGCAGTCCGGCGACAGGCTCAATGGAGCGGCGGGCGCCGATTTCCGAGAGCATCCATAGTACTTCCCGCCGGACTGCGACCGGCTGATCATCGCCCAGCAGCCCGGTCAGCTCGGTCTCCACGGCCCTTCTCTCCTGATTGGCGCCGGGCCGGCCGGTGTATCGTACAATTTGCC
>CAZHBL010000306.1:0-6828 GCA_964530105.1 uncultured Pirellulales bacterium
GTTGCCTATTTTAACATTTTGGGTTTTTTATAAAATATTTCTGTGAACGGTTACAGGAAATCTAAGACGGTTCGCGTTTGACAGCTTGTGATCCCAATGATACGATTTCTTCAGTGCCAATTTCGCATGGATCGCGGCTTCTCGCCAAGTCCATGGTTAATAGGCAGTAACGGTTGAAATTACACAGGAGGCACAATCATGAGATGGATGCAAAGACAGCCAAACATATCGATAGTAATCCTGATTTTTCTGGTTGCCGTGTCGGTTCCGCAACTGTCCGAGGCAGCGGGTTTTCTTCGAACCCAAGGGCAGAACATGGTGGACGAAAATGGAAATGTGGTTCTTCTGAGGGGTGTTGGCCTGGGTAACTGGTTGCTGCCGGAAGGGTATATGTGGAAGTTCGGAAACCGGGGAGACCGACCTCGCAAGATCGAGGCCATTGTGGATGAACTGATCGGACCTCAGTCGGCAGAACGTTTCTGGTTGGAATTCCGTCGCAACTACATCACCGAGGCAGATATCCGGCGTATTGCCGAACTGGGTTTTAATTCCGTTCGTCCGGCCCTCAACGCTCGACGATTTCTCACCGAAGGCGAGAATCCCACCTATGTTCCCGAAGGATTCGAGTTATTAGACAATCTTATCGAATGGTGCAAGAAGTACAATGTTTATGTAATAATCGATATGCATGGTGCCCCAGGCGGCCAGACTGGAACAAACATTGACGACAGCCCCCGCGACCAGGTTGAACTTTTCACAGATCCACGAAACCAGGACCGGTTGGTGGATCTGTGGGTGAAGATCGCAGATCGATATAAGAACGAGCCGTTCGTAGCTGCTTATGATCTCCTCAATGAACCCCTCCCGCAACGGACCGGCGCCGCTGAAAAATACAAAGACCAGCTCGAACCGTTATACCGCCGGCTCACCGAGGCTATACGTGTAGTCGATAAACGGCACATGATCACGCTGGAGGGGGTGGACTGGGCCAACGACTGGTCCATCTTCACCGAACGTTTCGATGACAACCTGTTCTATCAGTTTCATTACTATTGTTGGGATCGGCTGGACAACCTCAAGAGTATCGCTCATTACATTTCCCTGCGAGACAAGCTCGACGCCCCAGTATGGGTCGGGGAAACCGGCGAGAAGGGAAATACCATCTATTGGGGAACGATGCAGTATTTTGAAGCCAACAATATTGGTTGGTCCTTCTGGCCGTGGAAGAAAATGGATGCCAACAACGGTCCCTATTCGATCAAGAAACCTACCGGCTGGGACGACATCGTCGCCTTCTCACGGGGCCGGGCCAAGCCGTCACCGGAGAAGGCCCAAAAGGCGTTCAACGAACTGTTAGAAAATATCAAGCTCGAAAATTGCGTATTTTTTCCGGATGTGGTCAACGCGATGTTTCGCCGTGTACCGGGCAAAGTTGAGGCAGAAAATTATGGCCACGAAGGTGCAGGCACGTCGTATTTTGTGAAGGATGCCGGCCAAAAGTCGAAATACTACCGGATTTCGGAACCGGTGCCAGTCGAACCGGTCGTCTCCGAGGGCAGACGATTCCGCTCTGATCAGAGCATTCGATTGCAGGCGGAGGAATGGACAGCCTACACGATCCACAGCACGACCGCGAAAGACTACAAAGTGATTGCAAAGGTCAAGTCTGAAGGCGCTCCTTCTGTATTTCGATTCTCGATCCGGCAGCAGGAACGGACGACGCCCGTCATTGGAGGTGATTGGATGGAAGTGGACTTAGGCAGCATTAAGCTGTCCGAAGGGGCCAGTCGGTTCAAGATCATGGTCAAAAGTGGAATGATTTTGTTTGATTGGTTCCGTTTCGAAGGGAATTAAGAAGAACTAATAGCCCTTAACATCCTTAAGTAAACTTTCGCAAGGTACGTTGTTTGTTTTTTTGAAATCACATGAACCAGTTGCTTTTTTAATTAGAAGTCGTAGAGCCATAGAGTTATTGGCACTAAGTTAAGCATAATCATTCTACCTTTTACCGCATTCTTCGATTGCCCGTTCACTGCCTATGGCAATCGCAGGTGTGGCGGCTTAGGTATAATTTTGACTTTAAATGTCTATTTAAGAGATCAGATATGAATTGTTTTAAACTAATAATCCCCGGTCTTGCTGCAGCAATCACCCTTATTATAGCAACCTCTGACTGTAAAGCAAATCCAACCGCCAAGCCTCAATCAAGCACCGTCCGTCGCTTTAGGATGGGCTTCACGGGCTTTCCGTCGGACATCACTTTGGAAGCCGTTCTTGAGGCACGCGAGTTTTCCCGTCAAAACGCCGATATTCTTGCTCACCACATCGAAGGCGTTCCATGGGCTGAATCACTGTATGAAAAACCATTCTCTGAAAAGATGATGAACGAATGGAAAGGCAAACTCCAAGCTGCCCCAAAAGGTGGCAAGGTCTACCTTGCAATATCGCCCGGACGAGGTGAACTGAAAGTTGCAGATAAAGCACTCGCTTTACCTGAAGAACTTAAGGGAAAATCGTATGATCACCCCTTGGTAAAGAAAGCTTTTCTAAATTATACACACAGGTCAATAGAGTTCTTCGAGCCGGACTACCTTGGCATCGGCATCGAGGTAAATGAGATATATGAGAAAAGCCCTTGGAAATGGAAAGACTATGTGAATTTACATCAATATATCTATGACGTTATTAAACAGGAAAGACCACACTTGCCGGTTTTTGCATCATTTACACTTCATAGCCTGCTCAACGCTTCCAAAGATGACCAGGATAAAATCCTCGCTGCCCTTGACGAAATCATGGGCCAGTGCGATCTTGTAGCCGTAAGTTTCTATCCTTTCATTGCAGGCGGAACAACTGAAATTGAAGAAGCTTTCCAATGGCTGTTTGATCACTTTGACAAGTATGATAAACCCTATGCTGTTGTCGAAACCGGAGAAGCTGCTGACAAACTGGAGTTTCCCACGACAGGCCAGATCATTTATGGAACACCACAAAAGCAAGCGGACTATTACAAAGTCCTTCTTGCAGTCGCACAGAAAAAGGATTTCGAGTTTGTAATAAGCTTTCTACATAGAGATTATGATGCCATGTGGGAAAAGATAAAAGCCTTTTCGCCCGAAGCCTTCATGGCTTGGAGGGATTGCGGCTTGTTAGATGAAGATGGCATACCAAGACCGGCATACAAAATCTGGCAAGAGTATTTTGATATACCCATCCAGAAGACAACTAACTGATCTTGAGCACGGATACATCAGAAAATGCCAACTTCAATGTCTTTTTTTTGTTCTCATATCCGAATCCATTGCAGGAATTGTTCACTGAATTCATCATGCTCCCATATAGAAAAGACTTGATAGTTTATATGAAATCTTATACCATTATTTAAATTGTAGGGGAAAACTCATGTTTTCTATTCGTGTAAATGGGGCATATCAGCTAAACGGGGATGATACCAGAAGGGCTTTTACACTTATCGAGTTACTGGTGGTAATCGCAATTATTGCGCTGCTGATGGGAATCCTGCTGCCGGCATTACAGCGAGTCAAGAAACAAACAAGGTTTATTGTTTGCAGGGCAAATCTTCAGCAATATGGGATAGCCGGGAGGATGTACCTATCCGATAATGACGAGAGCTTCCCCGATGCGCAGAGGTGGCTCTATGATATCGGAGGCGAGGTCATTGTTCCGTGCAGGTGGCATGATGCAAGTGTCAAGGCCGACGGATTGCTGTGGCCCTACCTGGAAGATATGGATGTTCACATGTGTCCGGAGTTTTATGTGTTGTCGCTCAGTCTGGGTGCCAATCATCCACAGCACGATCCGAAGATACCCATCGATCCTCAGTTCAGCTATAGTATGAATTCTTTTCTCGGGTTTCGTGGTTTCGGAAACGAAACAGGAGTCGTAAATAAGTCCACCGAGGTAAAGAATCCATCCGGGGTGATATTCTTTTCGGAGGAAAATTGCTGGACGATACCGGGCATTAGCAATCTGGCGCTAAACAATAACATACTGTATATACGGGATGGGGACGAACCGTGGAACAGCCTCGCGACGTATCACAAGACCAAGGGCGGCGATCTGAATTCGGGGGTTGCAAACATAGTGTTCGTCGACGGGTCTGTCGGTACGGGACTGGCAAAGGATAGCTATGAACTTGCCTACCCCAGATGACAGACTATGAGAGTTTAATACTTTTTGCAAGGCAGTTTTATTCCTGCGTCGAAATTCGGCGATTGTTTTATAGCCTGGCTTCAGTCCGCCAGTGAGCAATATAAATGAAAAATTTTAGACAATATGTCTTATTGGAAAGATAGTACGCAGGGAGACACCAGTTGCGAGCGCTTAGCCAAAGATATGTACTGGAACCGTGCTCCATAGTGGCCATCGCTGTTTTGAGCTGTCGGTTTTAGTGTCTCCAGATAACAAACATCCTTATAGGCCTGAGGAGATGCTTGCAATCCACCGTAAAGCAGCATGATAATGTGTTACTTAACGAAAAGATTTGGAACTCCAAACATTAATTTCAAGCTAATCCCGAAGAATAAAGAAGATAACCATGGAAAAGGTCAATAGAAGAGAATTTTTAGGTAGATCCGTGGCGGCAGGCGTAGCATTAAGCTTTGTTGTGTCGGCCAAAAGAGCAGCCGGCACGGTCGGTCCGGCTGGGCCGAAAAGACCGACCAAGGATGATATATCATTGGCCCAATCGGCCCTGGTCCAGGAGATTCGGGGCGGGAAATGGAAGAATTCCGATTTTCCGAGAATTGCTCGGGAGGATTTCGATAGTCTCCATGAATAAACAAGGTAGTGATGAATGTAAAGTCACCCAAATATGTCACAGCCGATTTGATACCAACACAAGCATCGATTCCCTTGGAATTTGCTTTAGCAGTCTTCTGGCGAGGAACGTGAGAAGTTTGTTCCTGTCGTGACGTATATTGTCCATCTCATCAATGAACAGTACCAGATATACATGACAACGGAGCAGCTTTTTTTTCAATATGAAACATCATTTCTTTCAACGAAATCAATTTCTCTGGTAGATCTTGATTCCGTCACACTCGTAATAACTCGGCAGCGGCGTCGTCGCGTCGCACGGTCCCGGCCAGCGCGCGTCAATCCCGAAATTGATCAGCAGGTACATCGGCTCGCTGACGATTACACTCGCCTCGGAGAACCGCGACCTCTCAACGCCGTCGATGTACCACACGATTTTGTCAGGCTCCCACAACAATCCATACGTGTGAAACTCCTTGCTATATGAAAAACTGTCCTCGCTCCAGTGCTTGCCATAAGACTTGTGCCCTTGGTCGTTCCAGTGATAGGTCATGTATATCTGCGGGTCGTCCTTGATCGTCTCGAAGACGTCGATCTCGGGTGGCCAGTGCTGCGGATAGGGCAGCATCCAGAACGCGGGCCAGAATCCCTTGCCCGCCGGAATGCGAAACCGCCCCTCGAAATATCCGTATTTCTGCGAGAATTTGCCGTAGCTCGTGATTACCGCCGAGGTGTACTTCTTGCCGTGCGAAGGTTTGTTCTCCACCTTCAGCCGGAGTAGGCCATTTTCGAGAAGCACGTTAGTCGGGTCGCAATAAGCGTTATAGTTGTGCGTCTGACCCCATTCATAGCTGGGGATCCACTTCGACGAATCTAGTTTATCGCCATCAAAAGTGTCCTCGAACGTCAGCGTCCAGTTGCCTTCAACGGGCGGACCTGAAACCGGCGTGGTCGCGTTAGAAAACAATTCCTTTGGCAGTTCGTCCCGATTGACCACGGCCGGATCATCGAGCATCTCTTTGACGTTCTCATTCCTCGCCAGGCTCCATCTGGCATTCCAGCACATAAAGTAGCAGGTCTTGGGGAAGTATTTCTTCACGCCTTCAATGAATCGCCGATAGTCATAATCACCCGGTGGATTCCTCGAACCATGCGGGCCGTATTCCGAGAATCCGAAGGGCTTGTTCAGAGCGACGATCTCGTCATAACCCTTGATGTGCTCGGGGTCAAGGAAGTCTGTATAAGCATCCAGACCCAGCATGTCCACATACTCATCCCCCGCATAGTAGGCAGCGGTCTTTTCGCCCATGTTCGGCCCATACACCCAGATCAGATTGTCCAGCCCCCTGGTCTTGCTGAAGTAGTCGAACATGTGCCGCCACACAGCGATAAAGGACTCAGGCTTTTGAGCGCCCCACCAAAACCACCCGCCGTTCATCTCGTGAAACGGCCGCCACAGCACCACCACGCCCGCTTCCTTGAGCTCGAGCAATCCGTCCGCGATCAGATCAAGTTGCTGCATCCATCGCTTGTTGGTGTCCGTCCCTTCATTGAGCAGGTCTGCGATATCAACGCCCTTGTCGCGCAGGCCGCCGCCCTTGGGGTTCGCAGGGTTGTACATGTGCGCCATAATGCTCACCAGTCCGCCTTGCCTCCAATACTCGATCGCCGCTGCATTGGGAAACTTGGTCGTTATGCTTCCCCGTCGAAAGTCCGCATAGTCGGCCCCCATCAATGCCGGCCACTGGCCCTTCGATTCGTGAATCCGCTCCATGATCTTGAGGTTCGAGCCATTGCCGAAATCCGTGAACTGCCCGGAAATGATCCGGTTGTCGGTTTTGCCCGACAGCGAATACAAGTATTCCAGCACCGCCTTGACTTGCGGATTCGACCTATGGTTTGCCGGTTCGACGGCCCACAACGAAGATACAAACATAGCAGTAAGGACCCAGCTCAACACGACTCGTCTCATAAAGTCTCCTTTCATTTGATGTGTAACACTTCTGTAAAATTCATAAATATTTGTAAAATAACGTCTTATGGCGTTAT